>QIDL01000472.1 GCA_003228415.1 Gammaproteobacteria bacterium
CATTCGCTCGACGGTCTCTATTCCCAGTAACTCAAGCCCCAGTCGCAGCCGATTTTCTGTGGCCCGACAAAGACTCAGACGTGAGGTCCGGCTTGCTTCAGAGGCGTTCAATATCGGGCAGGCTTCGTAAAACCTCATAAAGGCGGTGGCCAGCTCGTGAAGATAGGTGCATAGAAAATGCGGATAGCCTTCCTGGGCCACCTGTTCCAGCACCTCCTGTAACCTCAATAGAATGACCGCCAGAGCCCGTTCTTCCGGCGCTTCGAGCTCGATGGCACCAGAGTGCTCGAGAAGGTCGACATTGCCGCGTCGGAACAGGCTGCGAATCCGGCTGCAGGCGTACTGTAGATACGGTGCGGTATTGCCTTCGAAAGACAGCATCTGATCCCAATCGAAGATGTAGTTGCTGGTCCTGTTCTTGGAGAGGTCGGCATACTTGACCGCACCGATAGCCACGACCCGAGCGATGTTACGCCGCTCGGTTTCCTCGAGTTCGGGGTTTTTCTCACCCACCAGCGCGTAGGCTCTGGCGACCGCCTCATCCAGCAGATCGTTCAGTTTCACCACGCCACCGTCGCGGGTTTTGAATGGCTTGCCGTCCTTGCCTAACATGTTCCCGAAAGGTTGGTGTTCGAGCGCGATGCGGTTGCCGGTGAACCCGGCTTTCTGCGCGACCGCGAAGATCTGTTTGAAGTGCAGGACCTGGCGTACATCGGTGAGATAGAGGGCGCGGTCTGCTTGCAGTTCGCGCACCCGATGACGGATAGCTGCCAGATCGGTGGTGGAATAGAGGTAGCCGCCGTCGCTCTTCTGCACGATCACCGGCAGAGGTCTGCCGTCCTTGCCTTTGAACTCGTCGAGAAATACGCATTCGGCGCCGTCCGAAGTTTCGAGGAGGCCCTGCTCCCTCAAGTCGGCCACCACCTGGGCAAGATCGTCGTTGTAGGCGCTCTCGGCCTTGACGTCCGCCATGGTCAGCGTGACGCCGAGTCGATCATAGGTGGCCTGGCAATGGGAGAGCGAAATCCGAATGAAGCGCTGCCATTCGGTCCCAATGTCCGGATCTCCGGCCTGCAGGCCCACGACCTTTTTGCGACTCCGCTCGGCAAAGGCGGGCTCCGAGTCGAATCGAGCCTTGGCAGCGCGGTAGAAGGATTCGAGGTCCGCCAGCTCGTCGGACGCATCGCCACTGTCTTCCAGATAGGCGAGCAGCATGCCGAACTGGGTCCCCCAGTCGCCGACATGGTTCTGTCGGATGACTCTATGACCCAGCGCTTCGAGAATGCGTGCCAGTGCGTCGCCAATGAGGGTGCTGCGCAGGTGTCCTACATGCATTTCCTTGGCGAGGTTCGGGCTCGAGTAGTCCACCACCACCGTCTGAGGCGGAGTAACCGGGTCGAGGCCGGCCTGGTCCAGCTCGCTGGTCAATTTGTCGGCGAGGAACGGCTTGGCGAGATGGATGTTGATGAAACCCGGTCCGGCTACCTCCAGGCGCTCCACCAGGCCGGCGAGTTGATCGTCGGCCCGGGCTGCCTTGACGACACGTGCGGCAACATCGCGGGGATTTTCCCCAAGGCGCTTGGCGGCACCCATGGCGCCGTTGGCCTGGTAGTCACCGAACTCCGGCTTGCCGGTAAGTTGAATCAGCGGCTGGGCGTCGAACCCCGTGGCTGCCCGGAAGGCATCGGAAAATCTTTCCGTCAGTGCACCGCGAAGGTTCACATCGATCTCCTGATCTCAATCCGGGGCGACGTCTTCCGCCTGTAGTCCCTTCTCCCGTTTGGCGACCGTAAACGTCACGCGCTCACCGTCCCGAAGGGTCGCTCTGCGACGGGCGTCATCGCCGTTCGATGAACGTATCGAGCGCTGGTGGACAAAGATCTCTTCGCCGGATTCTCTCACGATGAAGCCGAAACCCTTGGTTCGATTGAACCACTTGACAGTGCCGGTTTCGCGGTCCGAGCTGGCGGTGGATCTGGACCGGGGTTGTCTGTCGTTTTCCTTCCTGGCTGGCCTCGCCGCTTTGCTTGTCTGAGTCGTCGGCCGAGCGACCCTCAACGACAGGTAGCCTTGAAAAGTGATGACGAGCGTGGCGATGATCAACAGTGCCAGTTCGCTCCCTGGCCAGAGTCTGCTGGAAAGTTCCACCGTGACAGCGGCGAGCAGCAGTGCGCTGGCCGCGATGATAAAAAATGTCCTCATGGTAATACCCGAAAAAAAAGGCGCTGCATCATACCCATACGGATGGTGTCTGGACCAGTCGGGTAGTCGAAAAAGTCTCAGGCCAGTGCAAGACCGGGCTACAGGAGATTAGAGCCGATTGGCCTCGGTAATGATCACGTCCTCGACCGGTACGCCGGACATGCCCGATTCCACGTGCGTATCGACGAGCTCGATGGCCACCACCACATCCTTGCCAGCCACAACCTGACCGAACACGGTGTAGCCGGGTTTGGTGCTTTTGGCGTCCAGACTCGGGTTGTGTTTGGTGTTGATGTAGAACTGAGTGCCTGCCGAGTCGGGATCGGCCAGACGTGCCATGGCCACAGACCACTTCCGGTTGGAGAGCCGATTGAAGGATTCATTCGGGACCGAGGCATTAGATTGTCGTCGGTTGAGGCTCTCGTCGAAGCCACCTGCCTGGATCACGAAGCCAGCCACCACACGGTGGAAGATCAGCCCGCTGTAAAACCCCTCATCCACCAGCGAGAGAAAGTTCTTGACGCTTCTCGGCGCCTGCTCGGCATAGAGCTCTATGTCGATGCCACCTTTCGTGGTGGTGAGCCGGACCATCGGGTTGTCTGCGCCTTCGGCTCCGGCGGCGGATAAGGGAGCGAGCGCTGCGCAGACCACGGCGCTCAATAAGATGGGAAGGACGAATGAGACGATAGAATTTTTCATCCGGCCATTCTAGCGGCTGGTGCTGATGAACGCATGTTGCTGTCGAGCGGTCGCTTCTGAACCCCCGATCGGCCCCTCGATTGAAATCCTGGATTGGAGCAGTCGATCAGTGACCGAGCACATCCAGATAGGCTCGCACGGCGGCAGCCAGACCCATCCGCAAGGCATCGGTAATGAGCGCGTGACCGATGGAGACTTCCGCGACTTCTTCGATGGT
>QIDL01000533.1 GCA_003228415.1 Gammaproteobacteria bacterium
CAGGGCGTTGGGGCCCTGGGTGGTTATGTAGAGATCCCACCAGCCATCGCGGTTGAAATCTGCGGCCACGCAGCCATTCCCTCGAACGGACAAATCGGCCTGGCTGGATCGGCTCACGTCCCGAAAGGTGCCGCCCTCGTTGCGGAAGAGCGCGTTTCGCGGCAAGCTACCCTGGAGCTGCCAGTCGTCCATTTCCGCTTTGGCGTAGCTGTTGACCAGATACAAGTCCAACCAGCCGTCGTTGTCATAGTCGATCCAACACAGCCCGCCGCCCATCATGGCCACCGGATCCATGGAAATCGAGGAACGAAAGGCGCCCTGCCGAAAGTCCAGCCCGACCGCGGCGGCAACGTCTTGTAGGCGCGTTTTTCCCGCCGCGTTTTGAGCAAAGTCCGCATCAAGAATTGGAGCTGGAGTCGTATCTGCTCTGGATGAAGAGGAAGCATCAAAGGTGACTTGCAAGACGCGTCCTGGGAAGACCTCGCTGACGTACAGGCTGCCATCCGATGTGGGGAGCACAGCACCCGGAAAGTTGAGGTCATCCAGCACCGTTTCCAGAGTTCCGTCCGATCGAAGTCGGCTGAGTCGGCCGGTATCGGCCTGGTAGCCCGAGCCATCAAAACAGGAGGCATCGGCGGTGAAGCGCGCGAATTCGAGCACCCAGATCGTACCGTCGGGGGCCTGGGCTACGTCAATCGGCATGTTCAAGCCTGCGACCACGGTGCGCTGGTTTCGATCACCGTCAATGGCCACGATTTGACCTCCGCCCTGTGGATAAGGGCAGCCGCCGGTCAGCGCGACATAATATTCATCTCCGACGCGAGTGAGTCCGGTCGGCACGGCTTCTATGGGCACGCCCGGATTAACGGGGTTGGGCAGATCGGCGAAGCGGTGTATGAAGCGGGTCGTTCCGTCGGGATTTTCCATTGCCACCCCGTTGCCACTGGCATCCGAAACCACCGGCACACCCTCTGGATCAAAGGTGATATCAAATGGATTGACAAGGCTGACGTTGTTGAGGGCCACCATTTCAGGGCTGAGTTGATCGATCGTAAAGGGTGTTTCGGGTAGGTTCAATCCTGCGGAGGGGATGGGCAACACCCACAGGTTCCCGGCTTCAAAGTTGCCGATGTAGATCTTATTTCCTGCTGGAGGTACCCCAACTAGAGGCACTCCGGCCAGATCACTGGCATCGCGGCCGCTAGGCAATCCCGACACCAATCTCCCGAGATCGCCCTCCGGAGTGATCAAGGTGACCCCGGCACTGTAGTCGTCGTTTCCGGTTCCTTCCTCCGCCACCAGCAAACTTCCATCGGGAAGGATCGCCAGACCGATGGGGCTCAGCAGTCCTTCGGCGATCACCTTCACCTCGACCACCGGTTGCGAGCGCCTAATCGTGGCGCAAGAAACTAGTACGAGCAGACTCGAAAGGAACAGCGCGTAGAGCCAGAGGCGGTGCTTAGACATCGGATCGCAATTAGAGATACGGAGCAAGCGGTTCAGCGGGTCAGGTCGTCGAAATTAGCTCACACGCGATGGGTCGAGAACTGGCCTCGAATCTCATCTGGGTGCTGTTCGTCTGTGGGATGACGGGTGGTGCTGCGCCAAGAGTCCTACTAAGTGGGCAGGCGTCAGGTGGCTCGCAGGGAGAAACCATTCGAGGTTTGTCTCCAGTGCAAACAACTCGCCATCGGGTTTGAGGCTGCGGAGGCGAAAGGGGGCGTGCAGTCTGCCGACACTCGTTCGATGCGACAGACTGCACACCACCTAAGAGGGAAGGTAGGCGACTAGTGGATCACCTTCCGGTCTCAGCCCTAGTCGTTGAAGAACTCGTTGTAGTCCGTGAGTTCCTGGTTCGATTTCTCGACCGCTTCGTCGAGCGCTTCCTGCGCCGTCCAGCCATCATCTAGAACCCTGGAATAGGCTTCCTTGAGGATGGTGCGGATCGCCGGGAATGGCCCGGCGCGCCCGCCCAATACGGCGTAGTTCGGCGAGCCATCTGCGAGGGTGGTTTTTGTGGTCAGCAACTGGTCAAAGGCCCTTCGGAAATTGGGGTTTTCATCCCAGAAGGTCCCTAGCTCAGCATTGTCCTGGGCGTCGGCACGCACGGAAAAATAACCGGTGCCGATATGCCATTGGACTTGCTGATCTTCCTCGGCCAGGAATTTCATAAACTCCCAAGCGGCCGCATTTTCGACAGGGTCGCCGGAGTCAAGCAGCCAGAGCGCGGCCCCACCAATGATCACACCATTACGATCGCTGCTATCACTATGGGGCATAAAGGCGGTCTTGACCGGGAAATCGGAGCCATCCGCGATTCCCCTGGCGCCAGCCGTAGAGTCAAACTCCATGGCGGCCTGCCCCGCGAAGAACACGCTGTCGGTATCCGACCAGGTGCTTCCCAGGTTGGGCGCACGGCCATCATTGATCAGGCTGCTGAGGAACTCGAAGACCTCGACGCCTTGACCCTGGTTGAACACTGCCTCGGTCGCGCGACCGGTGCGTCCATTGTTTTCGTTGAAGTACAACCCGCCGCTATTTGCGAGGATCTGCTCAAAGAACCAACCCACCGTTCCAAAAGTGACACAAAACTCGACGCCACTCGCCTCCAGAGCGTCGCACGCGGCCAGAAAGTCGCTGAAGGTCCACTCAGAATCGGGCTGGTCGAGGCCGGCAGCCTCAAACATGTCTGCGTTGTAGTAGACGATGGGAGTACTGCTATTGAAGGCCATGGCGACCATGCCCTCGTCATCCGAGTAGTAATCGCGCACGGCGGGTATGAAGGTGTTTGGATCATACCCATCCGCCTTCATCAACACCGAGGCCGGGATTAGGCGGCCTGTGTCGATCATGGTTTGCGCCGCCAGATCAAAGTTTTGTGTGATGTTGGGTTCGCCGCCAGTCTCAAATGCGGCCAGCAGGGCGTTGTAGGTATCGTCGTAGGTGCCCTGCGCGGTGCTGTTTACAGTGATCAAGTCCTGGCTCGCGTTAAACTTGGCCACGAGCTCCTCGGTCTTCTCGCCGTTGCCGCCCCGCATCGCGTGCCAGAACTCGATGGTCACGGGTTCGGTTATTTCGACGGCTGCGGGCTCTTCGGTGGCCGTAGTACACGCCGC
>QIDL01000531.1 GCA_003228415.1 Gammaproteobacteria bacterium
ACGGTTTCCCTGGCGTCGGTCTTGTTGCTCCCGATAACGCCGGTGGCACCGCGTTTGATCCAACCCGCGACATATAGACCGGTGAGTGCGATGCCGGCCTGATCGGTAATTCTGCCTTCGACATTCTTGAAAGTACCCAGCGCATCATCGAAGGGAATCTCAGGTAGTCTGATCCCTTTATAGCCGACAGACCGGAATACCAGATTCACGGGCAGCAGTTCCTCTTCCGAGGTCGGTCGTGCCCGAACCTGGCCACTTTCATCCCGATAGGCTTCATTGCGGACGATGCGAATGGCCGATACCTTGCCGTCGCTATCACTTAAGATTTCGGTGGGCGACACCATGAAGCGGATGATCAACCGCTTGTCTTTACCTGTCGATTGCCAGCGCGAGAACTCATCGATGAGCTGGACGTTTTTCAGCGCATTTTTGTCGCCAGAGTTCTCCAGCGTTGCTCTGCTCAGATCATCGAGTGCCGCCTCCTCCGAGCGAACCTGTATGTCTGTCACCGTCAGCTCACCCATCTCTTTGATTTCCGCCGGGCTGAATGCCGCTTGTGCAGGCCCCCGACGACCCAGCACATACACGGTTTTCAACCGGCTGTTGCGCATCGCTTCGAGCGCATAATCGGCAATGTCGGTGGACTCCAGCTCTGCAGGGGTTTTGCAGAGTATCCGCGCCACATCGATCGCCACATTGCCGAGACCGACAATGGCGGCACTCGACCCGCTGAGATCGAATTCATAGTCCACATAGTCCGGATGTCCGTTGTACCAGGCAACGAATTCCGTGGCCGTATGGCTACCGACGGCGGCTTCTCCGGGAATATCCAGACTCCGATCACTCTGCGCGCCGATGGCAAATACCACCTGGTGGTAGTGGGCACGGAGGTCTTCGAGTTTGATATGGTTACCGTACTCCACGTTGCCGAAAAATCGAAAGGACGATGCCTCGGCACTTTTGTCGAAGGCTCGGGTCACCGTCTTGTCCTTCTGATGATCCGGCGCAACTCCGGCTCGGACCAGGCCGAAGGGCGTGGGTAGCCGCTCGAACATATCCATCTCGATGGCCAGCTCGGTGTGCTTGAGGAGATTGCTGACGGTATAAAAACCCGCCGGCCCCGAACCGATGATCGCCACTCGCAGCGGGTTCGCCGTTGACCCTACGCTGGCCATGTGGGGAGGTGTTGCATAAGTCCACTCATCGGTGACAGTCACATCGGTGATAGTAGAAATTGTTCAATAGTCGAGGCGGTAGGAATCACCATCCTTCACGATCCGCCCCGCCGTCGGCTCGGCAAAATGGGTACCGATGATGAGCACCGGCCGGTCGGCATAACGTTCGAGAAATTCTGACCTGGTGTCTGCGCTCATATCCTGATCCCAATCGGCGCTGCTCGACCAACCCGGTCGAGCAATCTGACATGGATGATGGATCATGTCTCCGGTGATCACCGCCTCTTCGCCATTTGAAGCGATGTGGACGCTGACGTGACCCGGAGTATGGCCGGGAGTGGATTCCAACCACACCTCGTCGGTGACCCGATGGTCTGCGCGCACGAGATCGGCGAGACCGGCATCGAAGATCGGCTGCACCGAGTCCTCGATAACGGGACCGTACTCCTGGGGTTCGACACGCCAGTGTTCCCATTCGGTTTCGGCATAGAGGTAGCGGGCATTGTTGAAGGTCGGCTGCCAGGCGCCGTCCACCAGGCGGGTATTCCAGCCCACATGGTCCACATGCATATGCGTACACAGCACCGTATCGACCCGATCCGGCGAGTACCCGGCGGCGGCCAGCCGGTCCAGGAAGTCGCCCTGCATCAGATTCCAACGCGGATAGCTGCGTTGCTTGTCATTGCCGATGCAGGTGTCCACCATCAGCACCTGACCCTGGGACTCCACAACCAGGCTGTGCATGCTGAGTACGATTCTGCCTCTGTCATCGATGAACGGACTCAACCAGGATAAGGCCGAGAGCAGTTCAGGGGTTGCTTGAGGCAGCAGATGGGGTCCTAAGGATGCGGTGGTCAACTCCACGACCTGGGTGATCCGCACATCCCCGACTCGCCAGTTGAGCATGTCCCTTCTCCGTCCCGCCAACATCAGATTCAACGCAGCGTTGCAAAATCCGCAAGTCTGGTCAAACATCACCTCTCAAAGGGAGTCAACAATGAACTACGGTGATATCGAAGTATCCATCTCGGACCATGTCGCGCTGCTGGAGATTCAGCGTCCGCCCAACAATTTTTTCGATGTGGGACTGATGAACTCATTGGCCGAAGCCTTCGAGGCGCTGGACGAAGATGCCGACACTCGTGCTCTGGTGCTTGCTTCCCAGGGCAAACACTTCTGCGCCGGCAACAAATTCAGCACCCGGGAGCGGGATCCGAATCTGCCGCCGCCCACACCGCCGAAGGTTGAAGACGGTAATCCACTCTACGCCGCAGGCGTCAGGTTGTTTGCCTGTAAGAAGCCGGTGGTCGCGGCGATCCAAGGGGCCGCGGTGGGCGGTGGCTTCGGTCTGGCGGTCATGGCCGATTTTCGAGTGGTCTGCCCGGAAGCTCGATTCACTGCCAATTTTGTCAAGCTGGGCATCCATCCGGGATTTGGACTGACCTATACCCTGCCCAGGATCATTGGCGTGCAGAAGGCTCAGCACATGTTCATGACCGGCAAGCGAATCGACGGTCAGACCGCGCTCGAGTGGGGACTTGCCGATAGTCTCACCGATCAGGCCAGCGTTCGTGTGGAGGCCCTGAAACTGGCAGGCGAAATTGCCGAGAACGCGCCGTTGGCGGTGATGTCTGTGCGCGCGACATTGCGCGAAGGCATCAAAGAGGCGGTAAAACGCCAGACGGATCACGAGCACGCAGAGCAGTTCTGGCTGCGCGACACCGCCGACCACAAAGAGGGGGTAAAAGCGGTAGCTCAGCGCCGCCCGGGCAATTTCGAAGCGCGCTGACCGTGGCTGAAATCTCAGTTCAGGATTGACCCAGGTCAAAAAAAGCCATGCCTTCAGTATACTTCAATTCTTTTTCAAGTACGCCTTGTGCCACATGTTCCACAATTCAAGGACTTGATCGGGTTGGACACCATCATGTACGTCACACATCG
>QIDL01000406.1 GCA_003228415.1 Gammaproteobacteria bacterium
CAAAGCCCCGCTCTTCGATGAGCTGCTGCGCTGCCACCAGTATTCTGCCGCGAGCCTGCCGCTTCTTGTGCTCACGAAGGGGGAGTTGTGCAGGTATGTTCAATATTTTGATACAGTCAAATATTGGAGTGAGTACATTTTGATCCTTCAAGTGAAGAATTGTCAACGAGGTGTGTTTCAAGTGATTGACTCAATGACCAGAATGGTCATTATGTTCATTCATCGATCCACGCTGGAAGCGAGGTGAAGCTCGACGTGGCAGAGGACGCGAAAACGATTGGAACACCGGCAGCCGACAATCATCTGGAGGAAATTACGCGCCTTCTGGATGCGTTTTTGAGGCCTGAACGAGACCCCAGGCAAATTCGAAAACGCGAGCAGATACTGCACTCGGCTACCGATCAGTTCGTTGCACATGGCTATAAAAAGACCAGCATGCAGGAAGTCGCGCAGGCGGCAGGGGTGGCGAAAGGGACGGTCTATCTCTACTACCAGAACAAAGCAGATCTGCTGTTTCACGCGATTGCGCTGCAGAATCAGTTGTACATGGATGAACTTGCGGATGTCCTGGATCCAGCCCTGCCGCCTGTCGATCAGTTGCGTGGATTGATCGCTCTCAGCATCATCTTGAGCCAGAAGGCGCCGCTGATAGCCCGGGTGACCAGCGATCGCGAGATGGAACTGGTGTTGCGCGAGATTGATGACGATACACTGTCGCGGGTAAATCAGATGAAAACCGATGTCGTCACCAGTCTGATTGCCTCTGCCACCGACGGCGCTGTGTCATGTCAGATCATCGAGGGACGGGCCAGGATGCTCATCGATATTCTCTTTGCCGCAGCAAATGGCGGCCGCATGATCGGGACGGGAATGCCGCTCGAGGAATACGCTCACGCCCTGGCGGACGTTCTGGTTGAAGGCATTGTCCCTTGTTGACCCTTCCAGCAACGATGAACTCATGAAATCTTACCCAGGAGTGTTTTGATGCGCGTCTCGATACGGGAATCTGGATCGGTATGGATCGCGCGGATGGGCCATCTTCTGGCAATCGGTGTCCTGTTGCCGGGGTCGTATCTCCTCCCGCAGCTTGCGAATGGTGCGGAGCCCGAAGTAACCGCGGAAAGTCTCATCGCCGGCGCCCTCGATCTGGTTCGAGGACAGACGTCCTATACCGAACTTTCCATGCTCGTGCATCGACCGGACTGGCAGCGTTTTTCATCGCTGGTGTCATGGACCCGTGGCCGGGACGAAGCCCTGATCCGATTTACCGAGCCGACCAGGGATGCGGGTAACGCGACCCTGAAGCTGGGTGACAAGATGTGGACCTACACACCGAAGCTCAATCGCACCATTCGGCTGCCATACAGCCTGATGTCGCAGAGCTGGGCCGGGTCGGATTTTTCTTATAATGACCTTTCTCGAACCGACGACCTGCTGCGCCACTACAATCTCGAGATCACCAAGGTCATCGAGGCCGACGGCCACAAGATCTATACGGTCGAAGCGATACCCTATGACGAGGCCCCGGTGGTCTGGGGTAAGGAGGAGTGGGTCATGCGCGATGACTACGTCCTCATCTCGCAGACATTCTATGACCAGGCGATGCTGCCGTTGAAGCGGTTGGAGACTCTGGAGATTGGCGAGTTGGGTGGTCGGGTCATGGCGGTGCGCATGCGCATGGGCAAGCTTGCCGAGCCGGACGGCTACACAGAGATCACTTACGATGCGGCCGAGTTCGATATCGAGCTGAAAGATCGGACCTTTACCGTGTTTTCCCTGCAATCCGGTGGCCATCCATGAGCAATGCGGTGGCCGCTACGCTTCCAGCCAGCGATTCGGGCGAGGGTCTGCTCACCGTCCGTATCTGCTGGCGTAATCTGTGGCGCAACCGTCGCCGGACCTGGTTGACCGCCGGAGGAATCGCCTTTGCGGTGTTTCTGGTGGTGTTCATCATGGCCTTTCAGCTCGGTCAGTACGACATAATGATGGACAACGCCACCTCCCTGATGGCGGGTCACATTCAGGTTCAAGCCGCTGACTACATCGAAGACAATCGCTTCGAAGACACCATTGAGAATGCCGCCAGTGTTCTCGAGGTGATCCGTTCAACGCCCGGTGTGGTGGCCGCGGCGCCGAGAGCGGAAACCTTCGCGCTGGTCTCCGTCGGAGAAAGAAGCTTCGGCGCCCAGGTGCTCGGACTCGACATCGAGGCGGAATCCGCAACGGTCCGCTTTATCAGAATGCTGGCAAGCGGACGAACCATAGCCGGCCCCGACGACGCGGTGCTGGGTAGCGTGCTGGCGCGCAATCTCGGGGTCGACATCGGTGACGAAGTCGTCGTGCTCGGTACCGGTAAGGAAGGCGGCGTCGCGGCCCTGGTGATGAACGTGGTGGGGCTGCTGGAGACCGGCATGACGGATCTGGATCGAGTGGTGATGCTCGCCCCGCTGGCAACGGTGCAGGACGCCTTCGGACTAGTGGATCAGATTCATACTGTCGTGATCAAAACCAGTGAGCTGGCGCAGAGTGAGAAGACGGTCGATCGGTTGCGAAAGCGGTTGCCGGTGGATCTGTCCGTTCGCGGTTGGGATAAGGTGCTGCCGGAGCTGGTTCAGGGTATCGAGGTGGACAGGCTGGGTGGCCGGATCATGTATGGCATCATCATGATGCTGGTGGTGTTCAGCGTCGTGAACAGCTTCATCATGACGGTATTCGAGCGCACTCGGGAATTCGGCATGCTGCGGGCCATCGGCATGCGGCCAACGAAGATCATCGTCATGGTGCAGTGGGAAGCCTTGTTTGTCAGCCTGCTCGGCATTGGCATCGGTCTGATTTGTGCCAGCCTCCTGATCTTGTGGTTGATGAATGTGGGCATCTATCTGGGTGAAGCCATGGAAGACTACGCGACTCAGTTCTACATGCCGGACCGGATGTATCCGGCATTTTCCCTCGAGGCGCTGCTGACCGCCCCGGTCGTCATGCTCATCGGCACCCAGCTTGCCGCAATCCTGCCGGCGCTGCGGATTCGCCGTCTGAGACCCGTGGATGCCTTGCGAGACGAGTGATGGCCGAAATACTCCCGCCAATCGCACAACCCGCCTCGCCTCGCAT
>QIDL01000569.1 GCA_003228415.1 Gammaproteobacteria bacterium
ACCGAGTGCCTGCCGCTGTTGAAACGAGCCGGTATTGAACCGACCGAAGACATTTCCTCCACCCGCAAGCTCATTTTCGACACCTCGGGCGGACACCGGCTGGTGATCATGCGCGGTTCGGATGTGCCGACCTATGTCGAGTACGGTGCGGCGGATGTCGGGGTGACCGGTAAGGATACGATCATCGAATATGGCGGCGGCGTCCATGCCGGGGGCACCCATTTCTACGAACGACTCGATCTTGGTATTGGTGTCTGCAGGTTGATGACCGCGGCACCCGTTGGCAGTGAAATGGCGGCGCGCCGGATTCGCGGGCGCGGCACTCTCAGAGTAGCGACAAAATACGTCAACGTGGCACGGCGCTACTTTGAGGAGCAAGGTTGTCAGGTGACGATCATTCCACTGTCGGGCGCGATGGAAATTGCACCGCTGATGGATCTGGCGGATTGCATCGTCGATATCGTCGATACCGGTAACACGCTGAAGGCCAACGGTCTGGTGGCGCTTGATACCATTGCACACATTTCTTCGAGGTTGATCGTCAATCGGGCATCCATGAAGACCAAGTTCGCGCTGGTGCAATCGCTGGTCAAAGAGCTGGGCGCGACACTGGAGTAACTTGGGTGACGATGATCGCAAGGCTGGACACTCGAGAGGCGAGTTTCGACACAGACCTCGATGGGCTGCTGGAATGGGATGTCTCTGATGACAGTGAGGTTCTGGAAATCGTCAGAGGCGTGATCGCCGGAATCCGCGCCGAAGGTGACAAGGCGTTGTTGGAATTCACACGCCGGTTCGACGGCCTCTCGTGCAGTTCCATGGATGAGCTTGCGCTCGATCGCGGGGCGTTCGCCGCAGCCTTCGATCGAATTTCGGGTGCTGAGCGCGATGCCCTCCAGAGTGCAGCCGAGCGTATACGCAGTTATCACGAGCATCAGCTGAGCGCGGGTTGGACCTTCACCGATGAGTACGGAAATCGGCTGGGCCAGAAGGTCACCGCCTTGGATCGTGTAGGTATTTATGTTCCCGGTGGCCAGGCGAACTACCCGTCAACGGTACTCATGACCGCGATTCCGGCCAGAGTGGCGGGAGTTGGCGAGATCATCATGACCGTTCCTGCTCCCGATGGTCAGCGCAGCGATCTGGTGCTGGCAGCCGCACATATTGCCGACGTAGATCGGGCGTTTACCGTGGGCGGAGCCCAGGCAGTAGCAGCGCTGGCAATTGGAACCCGGAGCATTGCGAAGGTGGACAAGATCGTCGGTCCCGGCGGGGTTTTTGTTACGGCGGCGAAAAGGCTGGTGTTCGGCGAGGTGGGTATCGATATGATCGCGGGCCCCAGTGAGGTGCTGGTGATCGCTGATGGTTCGACCCCCGTGGACTGGGTTGTCTACGATCTGTTTTCCCAGGCGGAGCACGACGCGGCTGCTCGAGCAATGTTGTTGTCGCCGGATGAAGCATTTCTCGATGCGGTCCACACCACGATGGGTAATCTCCTTGTGGATGCGCCGCGGCGTGAGATCATCGAGGCATCGCTGGCCAGACGTGGCGCGCTGATTCGTACCCGGAGCATTGCAGAGGCGATTGATATTGCCAATCGGATAGCCCCTGAACATGTCGAGCTTTGCGTGGAGGATCCGGAGTCCTGGCTGGATGAGATCCGTCACGCGGGTGCGATCTTTTTAGGCGCACATTCGCCCGAGGTGATGGGCGACTATGTGGCGGGGCCCAGCCATGTGCTGCCTACTTATGGGTCTGCCCGCTTCTCTTCACCACTCGGCGTGTATGACTTTCAGAAGCGCAGTTCGGTGATTCAGATGACGAAAAGTGGCGCGGAAGCGCTGGCACGAACATCTGCGACCCTCGCTCACGGGGAAGGATTGGCTGCTCATGCCCAGGCGGCCGAGGCTCGTGTTCGGCACCTCGGTCATAACGAGTCGGATTGATCAGCGGAGCGGTGGCCCTTCAGCCTGAGCGAAGCGGTGGTCCTCCAGCCTTAGCGAAGCGGTGGCCGGATACCGGCGATTGCCCGGACGGTGAGCTGCCGGCCCTGGCGTAACACGTTCAGTTCGATCGCGTCGCCAGGCTCCGTTCTCCCGATTTCCAGACTGATCACGCCGGAATTCACCGCCGGTTGCTCGTTGACCGCCAGCAACACGTCGCCGGGGCTCAAACCCGCAAGCGCAGCGGGACCGCCTGGTTCGACCGCGGTGATCTGCAACCCTACGCCGCTCCCGCTCGCCGGGACGCTGCCCAGCACCACACCCAGCCAGCCGCGGGTCACACGGCCGGTCTCGATGATTTCTTCGAGGATGCTGTAAGTCAGTTGAGCTGGAATCGCAAAGCCGATGCCCGCCGAGTCACCGGAACGGGTGAAGATCAATGTATTGATGCCAATCAGCTTGCCTTCGGTGTCGATCAGCGCGCCGCCCGAGTTTCCCGGATTGATGGCGGCATCGGTCTGGATGAAGTCGTCATAGGGGCTGCGGCTGATACCCGCGCGACCTTTGGCGCTGATGATCCCGGCGGATACCGTTTGACCGATGCCGAACGGGTTGCCGATCGCCAGTACCACATCGCCCACCTCGACATCGTCCGAGGAGCCGAGGGTAATGGGTGTGAGGTTGTCTATAGGCACGCGAATTACCGCCAGGTCCGTCTCGGGGTCGCTACCCACCAGCACGGCGCTGGTTGTCTGACCATTCGCGAATCCCACCAGGATCTCGTCGGCGCCCTCTATCACATGATTGTTGGTGAGGATGTAACCGTCCGCATGGACAACCACACCCGAGCCCAGCGAACTCTGCATCTGGCTGCGTCCAGCGCCGCTGAAACGGTTGCACCACTCACGAAATCGAGGCTGCTGACAGATGGCCGGTCTGCGCGCCTTGGTGGAGTATATGTTAACCACGGCGGGCCAGGCTTTGCGTACTGCGGTCGCGTACCCTGGCTTGTCAGCGCTGGAATCGAAGGTTCCGGCCAGCAGGAACACCAGTATGAAACCAAGACCCACAACGCCGCCGATCAAGGCCGGCACCAATACGTATCGAATGAGTTCGCGCATATCGGCGAACACTATAGTCAGTGAGGTCGGAATAGGAAAACCGCGT
>QIDL01000496.1 GCA_003228415.1 Gammaproteobacteria bacterium
GGCCGATCGTTTCGTCGGCTCGCACGATGGCTACCGGGCTTTACCAGACCCCGTGGTGCATCGCCGCGAGATTCTCTGGTCCCGTCCGGATCGTACTATTGCCATCACGGATCGGATCGATTGCCGGGAAGCTCATGTAGTGGAACAATTCTGGCATTTCTCCGAGCAGTGCCAGTTGATCGTTGAAGGATCGAGCATCATTGCCGAGAATCAGGGTGTGCGCATCCGCTTAGCCCCGGTGGAAGCGCCGGTAGAAATGTTGGTGAAACAAGGCGATCAGGCCGAGCATCTGGGCTGGGTTTCGCGACGTTTCGCCGTGAAGGAGCCTACCAACACGCTGGTGTGGCGATCACGCATTACTGGCGCAACGACACTGGAGACCCGCATTACATGTTTCGTTTGAACGTTATTACCACCCGTGCAGCGAGGTACGCAGGTGGCACATGACATGGCGGCCGCAGGCAAACCGCGGCGGGTGCTGATCATCGTGGAAAACCTGCCCGTGCCGTTCGATCGGCGCGTCTGGCAAGAGGCCACCACGTTGCAACAGGCTGGTTACGAGGTGTCCATAATATGTCCCACAGGAAAGGGCTACGATCGGCGCACCGAAGTAATCGACGGCATCCACATTTTTCGCCATGGTCTGCCGCTGGAAGCGGAGGGCGCCCTGGGGTATTTGTTGGAGTACTCTACGGCGCTGTTCTGGGAATTGGTGTTGGCGTGCAAGGTGTTGCTGGGTCGCGGCTTCGATGTGATCCATGCGTGTAATCCGCCGGATACAATCTTTATCATTGGTGGTCTGTTCAGATTATTCGGCAAGAAGTTCGTGTTCGATCACCATGACATCAACCCGGAGTTGTACCAGGCTAAATTTGGGCGCGAGGACTTCTTTTACCGGCTGATGCTGAGATTGGAGCGGTGGACCTTCCGTACCGCCGATATCTCCATCGCCACCAACGAATCGTACCGGCGCATCGCGGTGGAACGTGGCGGCATGGATCCAAACCGTGTGTTCGTAGTGCGCAGCGGTCCGGACCTGCGGCGGCTGAAGATTCTGCCGGCGGTGGAGGGACACAAGCACGGACGGAAGTATCTGGTCGGCTACGTGGGTGTGATGGGCAAGCAGGAGGGCATTGATCTGCTGCTGCGCGCGGTACGCCATATCGTCGTGGACCTGGAGCGCAACGATGTGCATTTCGGGCTGGTGGGTGGCGGTACCGAACTGGAGAGTCTGAAGGCCTACGCACAAACGCTTGGGGTGCAGGATTTCGTGACGTTCACCGGCCGCGTGCCCGATCAGGAAATGCTTGAAGTCCTCAACACCGCGGAGGTCTGCGTCAATCCCGACATCGCCAACGAGATGAACGACAAATCCACCATGAACAAGATCATGGAGTACATGGCGCTGGGGAAGCCGATCGTGCAGTTCGATCTCACCGAGGGGCGGTTCTCGGCACAGGGCGCGTCGCTGTACGCGCGCCGCAACGACGAGCGAGACTTCGCTGAGAAAATTCTCGCGCTGCTGGATGATGCGGGATTGCGCGCAGACATGGGACGAGAGGGACGTACGCGGGTGGAGACAGAGCTGGAGTGGCAATACGAGGCAGCGAAGCTGTTGCACGCCTATGATGTATTGTTCGGAAGTGCGGGTTAGGGTTGGATTGGTTGGCAGCCGGTAGGCTGCCCTACATTGAGAGAGGTTTGCATGAAAATCAGTATTTTTGGGTTGGGCTACGTGGGCGCGGTTTCGGCAGGATGCCTGGCAAAGGAAGGCCACGAAGTTGTTGGCGTCGACCCCAGTGGTGTCAAGGTTGAGTTGATCAATCAGGGCAAGACGCCGATCATCGAAAAGGACATCGGCGAAATTATCGAGCAAGCGGTTCAGAAGGGACTGCTGCGAGCCACCACCGACGTGCGCCAGGCGGTCAACGATTCGCAGGTATCTTTCATATGCGTCGGTACGCCCAGCCAGCTCAACGGTAGCCTGGATCTCAAGTACGTCCGCCGCGTGTGCGAAGAGATCGGCGAGGCGATCAAGGACAAAGATGAATTCCACGTGGTGGTGGCGCGCAGTACCATGTTGCCGGGGAGCATGGGTAATATCGTGATCCCGACCCTCGAAGCCTCCTCCGGGAAGCGCGCGGGCGTCGGCTTCGGAGTGTGTAACAATCCGGAATTCCTGCGCGAGAGCACCGCAGTATACGATTTCTATAATCCGCCCAAGACTGTCATCGGCGAAACTGACGAACGCAGCGGCGACTTGATGGCGAGTATCTACCAGAAGATGGACGCTCCGCTGATCCGCACCAACGTGGAAACCGCGGAAATGGTCAAGTATACCGACAACGTCTGGCATGCCCTGAAGGTTGGCTTCGCCAATGAGATCGGCAACGTTTGCAAGGCAGTGGGCATCGACGGTCATCGAGTCATGGAGATCTTCTGCCAGGATACCAAGCTCAATCTGTCACCCTATTACCTCAAACCCGGCTTCGCTTTCGGCGGCTCCTGCCTGCCCAAGGACGTTCGGGCGCTGACCTATAAAGCGCGCACGCTGGATGTAGACGTGCCAATTCTAAATGCAATCTTGCCCAGCAACGATCGCCAGGTGGAACGCGGCCTGCAAATGATCGTGGACAAGGGGCACAAGAAAGTCGGTGTACTTGGCTTCAGTTTCAAGGCAGGCACCGACGATTTGCGCGAGAGTCCGATCGTCGAGCTGGTCGAGCGTCTGTTGGGCAAGGGTTATGACGTGCGCCTATATGACCGCAACGTCAATCTTGCCAAACTTGTGGGTGCAAACCGCGATTATATCTTGAACCAGATCCCGCACATCTCCCAGTACATGATGGCCGACATGGACGAGGTACTGGCCCACGGCGAGACGCTGGTGATCGGCAACGGCAGCGACGAGTTCCGCGACATCTTAGCACGGCTGCAGCCAGGGCAAGTTGTGGTGGACCTGGTGCGTATCAGCGACGCCGTTTCCGAGGAAGGCCGTTACGACGGGATCTGTTGGTAGCGCGGAGACATACAGTTTAGTGGCTTCCCCCTCGATAGCAACATACTTTCCGAAAAGTATATGAGTGCCTACGCGTTTTCGG
>QIDL01000215.1 GCA_003228415.1 Gammaproteobacteria bacterium
ACGTTGTCCGTGACAAACGTTCGAAAGTGCTCGACCACCGGTGTTTCCGCCGGCCAGCGTCGATGATATTCATCGATCAATCCGAGGAGGTTGTCTCTATGCATAAGATCTCCGTGCATAAGATGCGTGCATAAGATTGCCTGAACATGGAATTGTCTGGATACTGATGCAATCAACTCATGAGGGCTAACCATGCTGGCAGTAATCGCAAAACTCAATGTCGCCGCAGGCAAAGAAGCAGACTTCGAAAAAGTCATGTTGAATCTGGTCGAACAGGTCCGCGCTAACGAGCCGGGCAACGAACTTTATACCTTGTGCAAAGACCAGGACGGCAATTACATCGTAATGGAACTGTATAAGGACGCAGACGCCCTGGCGGCGCATGGTCAGTCGGATCACTTCAAGGCATCCGGTGCGGACTTCAAGGGACTGATGGCGGGTGCGCCGGAAGTTCAACGCCTGGAAGTCATAGGCTGACCACCGAGGGTGTCGGCTGGCAACCACCACACGACTGTTTCCCTTAGCTGCTAACGTCTTCGAAGCTGAGCCGGTTCGGTTTGAAACAACTCGGCAAGCTGCTCGGTCATGACCCCGCCAAGCTGCTCGGCGTCGGTGATGGTCACCGCGCGCCGGTAGTGATGGGTCACATCGTGGCCGATACCGATGGCGATCAACTCCACCGGCGAATGGCTCTCGATCATGTCGATGGCGTACTTGAGGTGTTGCTCGAGGTAATTCGAGGGATTCACCAGCAGGGTGGAGTTGTCCACCGGCAGGCCGTCTGAAATCACCATCAGGACCTTGCGCTGCTCGGGGCGGGTAACCAGTCTGTTGTGCGCCCAGATCAACGCCTCGCCATCGATATTTTCCTTCAGCAACTCCTCGCGCATCATCAGACCCAGATTTCGACGGGAGCGCTGCCAGGGATCGTCCGCCGCTTTGTAGATAATGTGCCGCAGGTCGTTGAGGCGGCCGGGGTTGGTGGCTTTGCCTTCGGCAATCCAGCGCTCTCTCGATTGACCACCTCGCCATGCACGCGTGGTGAACCCGAGTATCTCCACCCGCACCGAGCAGCGTTCCAGAGTTCTACCGAGAATATCCGCGCTCATGGCTGCGATCGTGATGGATCGGCCGCGCATGGAACCGGAACTGTCGATCAACAGCGACACCACGGTGTCTCGAAACTGCATCTCCTTTTCCTGCTTGAAGGCAAGCGGATTCATGGGATCTATGATCACCTGGGTAAGGCGGGAGGTATCGAGCATTCCCTCTTCGAGATCGTATTCCCAGGTTCTGTTCTGGATGGCCATCAGCTTGCGCTGCAAGCGGTTGGCAAGTTTGGAAGTCGCGTGCTGGAGGGGCACGAGCTGCTGATCGAGCAATGCCCGCAGGCGGAGCATCTCATCCGCTTCACAGAGTTCCTCGGCCCGGATAATTTCATCGAATTCTTCGTGGAAGGCGTGGTAGTTGACGTCCATGCGGATGCGGCCCGAATCGTCAGGCAGTTGCATCGGCGCCTCGTCGGGATCCGCTTCGGCGCCCAGATCGTCCATGTCCGTGTCGGCGTCCATTTCCATCATGGTGGAATCGCCTTCGGCATTCTCGTCGGCCATGTTCTCTTCGTCGAGAACCACATCTTCCGGCGCAAATTCGGAATCCGAATCGGCCCCCTCGTCCATCGATTCGGTATCTTCCTCGTTGTCCTGCATCTCCGACGGTTCATCGAGTTCCGTTGTAAGGCCAAGGTCCATGAGGATGTGTCTGCAGACGCTGGCGAACTGACTCTGGTCAAAGATGACTTCCTTCGACTGGTCCAGATCAGATCCTGCGTGTTCTTCGACATAGTCGCGCCAGAACTGCACGACATGCTCCGCCGACGGCGGTAGCGCACGACCGGTCAGGCGCTGCCTGACAAGCAGGCCAACAGCGACCGACAAGGGGGCTTCCGACTCAACAGTGATCGTATCGAATGCTGCCTGCTGACACTGCACCTCCAGGCAGGCGTCCAGATTCTGTGCAACACCTTCCATGCGCAGCGAGCCGATGGCGGCAATCCGGGCATCCTCGATCCACTGGAACATTTCCTGGGCAGGACCACCGCGGGGAGACCGCTGCTGGTGCAGACCATCGTCATGGAAGCGGATTTTCAGTGCAAATTCGTCACCCATGCCGCGAACGGCGTTGATCTCTTCATCACTGGCGCCGATGGAAGGCAGCGGCACCCGTATCCGATGACCGCGCACGGAGGGCGGGCCCTGACCAAAGCTCACCTCCAACTCATCGTTACCGGCGATGGCACGAATAGTTGCCGTGGTGGCTCGCTTGAACGGCTCCAGAGGTTGGTCTATCTCGGACATGGGCTGAGGCGCAAGCAACTAGGCGCTTTTGAGCGTGATCCCGGCTGTCGCATCACCCAGATCTTCACCCATGCAACGCTGGTAGTATTCGGCCACTATCGGCCGCTCCAGCTCGTCGCACTTGTTCAGGAACGTCAACCGGAAGGCGAAGCCCACTTCGCCGAAAATCTCGGCATTTTCCGCCCACATCAATACGGTCCGGGGCGACATCACCACCGATATATCCCCATTGACGAAACCTTTCCGGGTCAGATCGGCGACACCGACCATATTGGAGATAACCCGACCACCTTCGGCCAGCTCCTGATAGTGCTTGGCCTTACCCAGGACGATATCGACTTCCGCTTCGTGCTCGAGGTAGTTCAGGGTGGTCACGACGTTCCAGCGGTCCATCTGTCCCTGGTTGATCTGCTGAGTGCCGTGATAGAGGCCGGTGGTATCACCCAGACCAATGGTATTGGTGGTGGCGAACAGCCGAAAACTCGGATGCGGTGAAATCACTCGATTCTGATCCAGCAGGGTCAGCTTACCTTCCACCTCCAGGACCCGCTGAATCACAAACATCACGTCGGGCCGACCGGCATCGTACTCGTCGAACACCAGCGCCACCGGATGCTGGATGGCCCAAGGAAGCAATCCTTCGCGGAACTCGGTGATCTGTTTACCGTCTTCGATGACGATGGCATCTTTGCCGATCAGGTCGATGCGGCTGATGTGGCTGTCCAGATTGATGCGGATGCA
>QIDL01000605.1 GCA_003228415.1 Gammaproteobacteria bacterium
CGATCTCGACCGGGTACCCGCTGGCTCCAGTGGCGGCACCGCGTCAGGTATTGCGGCAAGTTTCGGCATCATCGGCATGGGCAGCGACACCGGAAACTCGATCCGTGGACCCGCGTCGCACCTGGCGCTGTTCGGCATTCGCTCGACTCTGGGCCTGACCAGTCGCGACGGGGTGATACCTCTGGCCTTCGATCGCGACATCGCCGGTCCGCTGACCCGAACCGTCGCCGATGGCGTTAAGGTTTTTGACGTGATTGCGGGCTATGACCCGGCGGATCCCTATACTGAACTCGGCCGGGATCGGGTCGAGGACGACTACACGGCCTTCCTGAACCAAAATGCCCTCGAAGGCAAGAGGATCGGTGTACTGCGCGCACTCGTCGACACCGAGGATGCCGACCCGGAAATCACTCGGATCTTCGAACAGGCGCTGGCGGAGCTGCGTGCTGCCGGTGCCGAAATCGTTGATACGTTTGTTATTACGAATCTCGATGAGCACATGAATGCCAGCAATTTCTGCCCGCGTTTTCGATACGACATGGGTGAGTATCTTCGCTCGCTCGGTAGCCGTGCGCCTATCAGTGATGTCGTCGAGGTGCTGGATAGTCAGCAGTATTCTCCATACATAGAAGATCGCCTGAAATTTTTTGGCCGTTCTCCAGCGGGTGTGCATCCGCAGGACTTCGAACCACCCTGCCCTGATTTTCCGGACCACAAGGGGCGCCAGGCGTTTCTCGCCGACGTTGTCGAGTCGATGGACCGCGCCGCTGTCGATGCGGTCGCCTACCCTGGATGGACCAACCCTCCCGCGCATCTGGACAGAGCGATAGAGGAATACAAAGGTGACAACAGCCAGCTCGTTGCTCCGGCGACCGGACTGCCGGCGGTGACGGTGTCAATGGGCTACAGCCGGGGCCATCTACCCGTAGGGCTGCAGATCCTCGGGCGGCCCTATTCGGAAGGACTGCTGATCGGCCTGGCCTATTCGTACGAGCAGCATACCCACCATCGGATCCCACCGGCGCTGTTCCCGGCACTCGAACGAGCGCCTCCCAGGTAGTGATGGCAGCGGTGAAAACCTGGATGACCTCGCTGGCATCGGCCGAATGATGGATCAGCGAAACCGGAAGCCCTCATAGCCGTTGGCGACGATCTGTTCGCAACGTTCCCGGTAGCGGGGATAGCCACCCACGTAAGGCATGAAGATTCGCGGCTTGCCGGGAATGTTGGCGCCGAGATACCAGGAGTTGCAGCCCGGGGTGGTATACATGGTGCCTTTGGCCACTTCGTTCACATGGGCTACCCAGTCGTTTTCCGCTTCGGGTAGCGGCTCGATGCGCGCCAGGTTGTTTTCCCGCAGATAGTCGATGCAGTCGCCGATCCAGTTCACATGTTGCTCGATGGCCACCAGCATGTTGCAGAGTACCGATGGGCTGCCGGGACCGGTGACGGTGAAAAGGTTGGGGAAGCCGGACATCTGTAGTCCCAGATAGGCCACCGGTCCGTGGCGCCACTTGTCTGCCAGGCGCTGGCCTTCGCGGCCGGTGATGTTGGCCCGGAGCAGGGCGCCGGTCATGGCATCGAAGCCGGTAGCGTAGATCAGCACGTCGAAATCGTATGATTGAGCGCTGGTGCAAATGCCATTTTCCGTGATGCTTTCGATGGGGGTCTCGGTCACGTCCACCAGGGTCACATCGTCGCGGTTGAAGGTGACGTAGTAGTCCCGGTCCAGTACCTGGCGCTTGCAACCGAGGCCGTAGGTCGTCGGACACAGACGCTCTGCGGTATCCGGGTTGTCGACAATGGACCGCACACCGTCACGAAACGCTTCGTTGGCCGCCTCGTTGGCTTCCAGGTTGGTGTAGGCATCGCGAAAGGTCAGCAGAGCGCCAAGCCCGCGCTCGGCGACCACCTGACGGCGCTGATCGGGTGTCAGCTCGAGGATTGCAGCCGGTGCGAGTGGTGGTGCAGCCGGGTCGGTAGCCGGGCGATTGACGCTTG
Organism: Gammaproteobacteria bacterium; assembly: GCA_003228415.1. Classification (GTDB taxonomy): domain Bacteria; phylum Pseudomonadota; class Gammaproteobacteria; order Pseudomonadales; family Azotimanducaceae; genus SZUA-309. The sequence goes on from QIDL01000605.1 coordinate 2,002, forward strand.
CCAACGGTTGAAAACCGGAAACCCCGCCAGGGTTCTGCTGCTGCATCTTTCTGATGTCGTGGTAGCGGTCGCGAAACTCCTGCTGCACGGCATCGCGCATGGCCTTGCGATTGGCCGGCACCGTGTAGACGGGCGTGCGCTGGAAAACGGTCAGATGATGCGCCTGTTTCGCCAGTTCCGGGATCGCCTGCACACCCGAGGAGCCGGTGCCGATGACGCCGACCCGTTTACCGGCAAGGTCCACTTTCTCCTTGGGCCAGAGGCCGGTGTGGAGCACCCTGCCTGTGAATGATTCGGCACCGGGCAGCTTCGGTGTGTTCGGCACAGACAGGCAACCGGTTGCCATCACGCAGAAGCGGGCCTCGATCTGCTCGCCGTGCTCGGTGGTGGCGCGCCAGAGGTTTTGCTGTTCCAGATAGTCGACCGCGTTGACTCGGGTGTTGAATCGAATGTTACCGCGCAGATCGAAGCGGTCGGCCACGTGGTTGGCATAGCGCAGTATGTCCGGTTGCGCGGAAAAAACTTCCGGCCAGCCCCACTGCTGCTCCAGTTCTTTCGAAAAACCGAACGAGTATTCGAGACTCGGCACGTCGCAGCGCGCGCCGGGATAGCGGTTCCAGTACCAGGTGCCGCCGACGTCCGAGCCAGCTTCCAGAGCCAGTACGTTCAAGCCCTGGTTTCGAAAGCGATGGATGGCATACATACCGGCAAATCCGGCGCCGACGATCAATACGTCGGGTCGATCCGAGATCAATGGTTACTCCCTTTGTTCTGCGAGGGTCACTGAGTCCCTCCGTCCGAGCGTAGCGGCGGATGTAAAGTTCGGTGACGAAATCTATCACAAGTGACGCTGATCGCAGTACCTCTGTCACGGGCGTGGAACAATGAGCGATAGCGGCAGCGCCATGGCCTGCAGCGTCAAGCTATCGAGCGGAGTTTGAAACGGCATGCGAAATCTGACTGTCTCCCTGGTCGCCATCGCGGCCATCTGGTGGTTCACCACCACTCCGGACACCGTCGCGATCACGCTCCCCGATGGGGCGTTCCAGTATCCGGGATACCAGTTCAGCGCCGCCG
>QIDL01000173.1 GCA_003228415.1 Gammaproteobacteria bacterium
GCCGCAGCTGGCAAGGAGGTAGTTTGGATTCGCAAAAGCCAGGGCTTGTGGGAGAGTGGCTTCCAGCAGCTTGGCCTCCCCGTAAAGATCGCCAACAATCAGATTCAGCAGCCGTGCTCGCTGAATCAGACCTGCTTCGAGCGTCTCCCACTCGGCGGCGTCCAGAATGAAAGGCAAGCCGTCAAGCTCCCATGGGCGCTTGGTACCGTCCGAGAGGTAAGTCACGGCATTTTCGCGGAGCAGACCTTTGATCCTGGCATCCTGGGCATGCGCCCAGGCGCCATCGGTGTCAGCCAACACCTCACTCATGAATGCCCAGTGAGGTCGAACCTGGGACTGAGATCCGTCCAGGTTGAGGAACTCGTCGTAGCCATGGGGTGGTGGCTGGTAGCTCGCCGCGAACAGAGGCAATGTGCTGGTGCGTTGGCTCATGGAAATTGATTGGTTGAGAGGCGAATCACTCTAGGTATCGAGGCCGGCAGGCGCAAGCCTTAACAGGATGATCAGCCACGGATTTCTAGATTAATTCGAGAAATATCCTGTATGTCATTGATATTTATATGATGCCATTTCCGCTCTACCCGGTTAGCTCTCATTCAGGAAGCGCCAAGTAAACTTTTCGAGTGCCGGACGCACTATAGGATGAGTTTTTAGTTGGAAGCCATGCCAGATCCCAGCGATGAGCAATTGGTCAAAGCCTTTCACAGTGGTGACGAAGATGCTTTCAGCGCGTTCGTGGCGCGTCATCAGGACCGCCTGCATCGTGTGGCTTTCATGTGGCTGCAGGATGCGGGGTTGGTCGACGACGCGGTCCAGGAAACTCTACTGCGTACCTATACAGGTTTGTCTCGGTCTCGGTTTCGTTTTCGCGCCAGGTTGTCTTCGTTCAAGGGGCCTACGCCATCGCTACCGCATCTGGTTGTTCCAACATGGGGCCAGGTTTCACTTAACCCGAGTGCTACCACCGCCCAGGAGTTGCTATGAATGTCAAAAAGCTCATCGTCCCCTTGTTTTTCACCGTGCCGCTCCTGTTTGGTGCCTCCGGTCATGCTCAGCAACCTGAACAACTGGAGCAGATGCGTCAGTTCTTGAGTCTGATGGAAGACTACTACCGCATCATCGACAGTGTGCACGCGGTGGCGGTTCTTCCAGAAATTCCGTGATCCCGGTTGCAGCCAATCCACCTGCTGGAGGCAACCCGCCATCAGCGGAGACACTCCCAGACAGTGTGTTTGCTGTGGTGAGTGATTCGGGCTTACTGGGCGAGCGACGATCCGGGCAACCTGATTCCGCCCGAGTTCCGTTCCCTGTTTGATGATTCAGAGGGCAACATCCGAATCGCCGCAGAACTGACCTGGGCTCTGGCTTCGACGAAGTACGGACCACGGGCGGGGCAATATGGTGCTGTTGGTGGGGATGCCGGTTCGAGGCGGCATTTATGGCGAAATGTTTCCGGTAGCCGAACTCGACCGGCTGGCGGAACCGACGCCGGATATAGAAGGACGTACCGACGTGGACGCGCTTTTTGCAGAGATCGGCGATTGGGTCGCGCCTGGAAGCCGCAATCAGGTATTTCCGGACGCGGTAACGGCCCGAACGGAACAGGGTGTCAATTTAGCTGCCTTGCTAACCGCTTGAAATTCGAAGCAAACCGCCTGTCGGCTCTGTATTGACTTGAATGTCTGGCTTGGGTCTAGTGACATTCGAACATGAGGCGGGACCCTGCCTTCGACAGAAAATGACTTCAAGCGAACCAACCCCCACGATGTTGACGTCGGACAGCCCTCTGGGCAGGCCGACCGACTACACCGATACCTACACGCCATCGCTGCTTCACTCGATAGATCGGGCGGAGGCACGTGAGCCCATGGGTATCCTCGAAGGCGCCTTACCCTTCCAGGGCGAGGACCTGTGGATGGCTTATGAGTTCAGCTGGCTCAACGATCGAGGCAAACCGGAGGTCAGCGCTGTGCGAGTCAAGGTCCCTTGCTCCTCACCGTGCATTGTGGAGAGCAAATCCCTCAAGCTCTATCTCGGGTCTCTTGCACAGAGCCGGTTCGCTCAGCGGGCCGACGTGCTCAGCACATTGAACTCCGATCTTGGCGTCGCCTTTCGTGCGCCGATCATGGTGGAACTGATCGATCTTGGACAGATTCCGGGGATCGTCGACCAGCCGCCGGGTACCTGCCTCGATGGCCTGGATGTAAGAACCGATTGCTACCAGCGCACACCGAAACTGCTGCAACTCGAAGACGGGCAGGAGCGGGTGGTGAAGGAAACGTTTCATACCAACCTGTTTCGCAGCCTCTGCCCGGTGACCGGGCAGCCGGACCTCGCGACCGTCGTCATCCAATACCTGGGACGGCCGATGACCCGCCTGGCGCTGCTGGCTTATCTGATTTCTTTCCGTACCCACCGGGCCTTCCACGAAGCCACGGTGGAGCAGATTTATGTCGACATCAAAAAGCGCTGCCGACCAGAGCAACTGTCGGTGACGGGCCGTTTTCTGCGCCGCGGCGGTATCGATATCAATCCGTTCCGCTCCGACAGCGAAAGTCAACTGGTATCAATGCGGCTGCCCAGACAGTGAGGAGGTGATGATCGTCAATCCCCTCGACGCGGATTGATCAGATTGCGCAGCCAGCGAAACCAACCGTTGTTGTTCAAGAGATAACGATCGAGATCGTCGATCTGCCGGTCCAGTTTTGTACCGTCCGCGAGCAGGGCCTCACGTCGTCTCTGGGGAATGGAGTCGTCCAGTTCTCTGATGACCCGTGCTGGATTTCCGGCTGCGATGACGTTGTCCGGAATGTTGCCAGTGACAACACTACCGGCACCGATCACGGTATTCTCACCGATGGTCACTCCCTTGCAGACGATGCTGCTGTCGCCGATCCAGACGTTCTCCCCAAGCACCACCGGCGCAGTCTTGCCGATGGGTCGCGAGCGATCGTAGATATCGTGCCAGTCGGCATCGGTAACGTAGGCAGACGAAGCCAGCATGGTGTTGTGGCCGATCTGTATACGACAGGCCGAATCCAGCCGAACGCCTGGGCAGAGCAGACAATAGTCGCC
>QIDL01000077.1 GCA_003228415.1 Gammaproteobacteria bacterium
AGTGAAGCATTGAACGTTACCGTGGGCCTGCTTCGGCGTGGATATAGTGCAGAGGACATCGAAAAGATCTGGGGGGGTAATTTTCTGCGGGTGTTCCGCGAAGCCGAGCGTGCCTGTTCGCTAACCGAGCTCTAGAGACACCCATGCAGCGCTATCTGAGCGGACTGGTGATCGTGCTTCTGGCCGGACCCGCACTCGCGGCCAGTCCCGACCTGGAACTGGTGATGTCCGATCCGGACTGGATCGGACACGCGCCCGAGAGCCCCTACTGGTCCGATTCCGGAACCGCCGTTTATTTTTCACAGAAACGCGACGGCGAGCGTATCCGCGATCTCAAGCGCATTGCGATCAGCGGTGGCAGAGCTGTGACCGTCGGTGCCGTGGAGGCAACGGCCAGTTCCGATAACAGCCGCGTCTACAACCGGCAGCGCAACAAGGTGGCGTGGATTCACCGCGGTGACGTGCTGGTGCGCGATCTCGGTGGCGGCCAGCCGATCCGCCTCACCAGCACTGTGGCAGCGGTCACCGACCTCCAGTTCATGGCAGATGACAACTCCGTATCGTGGCTGCAGGAGGGCCAGCACTGGATATCTGACCTGGACCGCTACCTGAACCGGCAAACGAGCGATATCCGTTACCAGGACGATCCGGAGTCTGAGCCGGACTTCGATGCCCTGCGCCGTAACCAGGAACGGACCTACGCCACACTCAGGGAAGACAAAAGGCGGGAAGATTCACAGAGAGCCCACACGCTGGGCCAGCAAAGAGACGATCCAGACAGGCCGCCTCCGCCGATCTACCTGGGGGAGAGCTGGCAGGAGCTGGCGCGCTCCCTGTCGCCATCGGGCCGCCACCTGTTGTTGGTAGTAGAGAAAAAGCAGGCTCGAGAATCCGCTGATGGCACATCCGGTCGGTCGGGCGCAATGCCCAACTACGTCACGGCGGATGGCGATGTGACGGTGAAAGAGGTGCGCACCCGGGTGAGTCTGGCCGCGCCGGCCTCTCAATACCTGTTGATGGTTGACCTGGTCGGTAACAGCTATCGCCAGATCACTTATGACAAGCTGGCGGGTATCGGCGACGATCCGTTGAGTAGTTTGCGGCGCGAGGCCGTCGACTGGCATGTTGAACACGGTGCGGATCGCACGGAACTTGCGGAAATTCTGACAGCACCGATTTCGAGACCCCTGCGTGTTCTCGATATCCGTTGGAACCGGTCCGGGGAGCAGGTGGCGCTGCACTTGCTGGCCGTCGACAATAAGGATCGCTGGCTGGCGAGCGTGGCGGCGGCTGGTGGCGAACTCAAACAGCAACATCGCCTGAGGGATTCGGCGTGGGTCAACTGGGACTACAATGAGTTCGGCTGGCTGCCTGATGACGCCAGCCTGTGGTACCTCTCGGAGCAATCAGGCTACTCGCACCTTTATCGAAAGCGGCTTGATGCGCGCCGCGCAAGGCAACTCACCCAGGGTAATTTTGTGTTGCGGGATCCCGTGATCGGGGCGCAAGGCCGCTACGCTTACGTCATCGCCAATCGTACCCATCCGGGAAATTACGAGGTCTACCAGGTACCTCTGACTGGCGGCGAATTGCGGCAACTGACCGCACTGGATGGCGTCAGCCAGTTCTGGTTGTCTCCCAGCGGGCGCGAGCTGCTGCTGAGGCGCTCCTACATCGATCGGCATCCTGATCTGTATATCAAGGCCGTTGACCCAGCGACGCCGGCGCGCCGCCTGACCGACACCGTCAGCGCCCGCTTCAAGGCCATCGACTGGGTGATACCGGAAATAGTCGAAGTGCCGTCCAGCCACACGGATCGCCCCATTTACAGCAAGCTGTATCTGCCGCGTGACTACGACCCCGGCCGCACCTGGCCGGCGGTGATGTTTGTGCACGGCGCCGGCTACCTGCAGAACTCCCACCGCGGCTGGTCCTCTTATTTTCGGGAATTCATGTTCCACACGATTCTGGCCAACGCCGGTTACATTGTCATCGACATGGATTACCGGGCATCCAGGGGCTACGGCCGAGACTGGCGTACGGCCATCTACCGGCAGATGGGCCATCCGGAACTGGAAGACTTGGCCGACGGGCTTCGGTGGCTGGTCAGGGAATACCGGGTCGACCCCGAGCGCGTGGGGATCTACGGCGGTTCATACGGTGGTTTCATGACCTTAATGGCGCTGTTCAGAACGCCGGACCTGTTCGCCGCCGGTGCCGCTTTGCGTCCGGTTGTGGACTGGATGCATTACAAACAGGATTATACCTCCCGGATACTCAATACCCCGGAAATTGATCCCCTGGCCTATCAACGCAGCTCACCGATTCACCATGCTGAGGGGCTCAGCAAACCCCTGTTGATCGCTTCAGGCATACAGGATGAGAACGTGTTTTTCCAGGACTCCGTGCTGCTGGTACAGCGCTTGATCGAACTCCGAAAAGAGAATTTCGAGATCGCCATTTATCCCCTGGATGGGCACGGCTTCGTGCACCCGGCGTCCTGGCTGGATGAGTACCGGCGGGTATTCAAACTGATGGAGCGACACCTGAAATAACACCTGAAATAACACCTGAGGTAACACAGGGCCACCAGACTGGCAGTTCCGGCCCGGGGCTGTAGCCATATTGGTGTTGCGTACTGGATTTCTGTAGCTTACCCATGACCGAATACGATAGAAACAGGGAGATGCACGTGCGTAGTTGTTCGACAGGAATTTCGATGCGCCGAATATTAGCGGCGGCGTGCATGTTGCTATGGACCCTGTCGGTTCTGGCACAGAACGACGATCCGAAAATGATACCTGCGCCGGACCGCAAGGTGGGAGAGGGAGAGGGCCCCTTTGAACGACTCATTATTCGAGGCGCAACGCTGATCGACGGCACCGGTGCGCCGCCGATCGGGCCGGTTGACATTGTCATCGAAGGCAATCGCATAACGGAAGTTGAATCTGTCGGTTATCCCGCATTGCCGATTGATGATAAAAAGCGCCCACAGGGCGCGACAAAAGAGATCGACGCCCAGGGTTCGTACGTCATGCCCGGTATCGTCGACATGCACACACATACCGGCGGA
>QIDL01000172.1 GCA_003228415.1 Gammaproteobacteria bacterium
GGCGGTAACAAGTGTCAATGAATTTGACGGGGTGCTGTATCTGGGATCGATTGAAGCGAGCGGTATCGGGTATCTGCCTGTACCGGGTAATCAGAGAGGCCGGGTCCGCCGCAGCCCAGGATGAACAGGATTTCGCATCCTGAAAATAATTTTTGGCTGACCGATCATGAATGAGTAATGTCCGCCTGGTAGGGTCGAGAGCTGGCGCGGTAACCCGATAGAACACGCCTTGTCTGTATCCGGGGTTTCCCCCTTCGTGCCCGGCTAGGGATGTTCGTGATCCCGTTTCCAGCTCCCGCCACATCACACGCAGCGTGCGGATTTCCCGCACTACGCGTTCCTGCACACTTCACCTCAAGGTTTATGAGACCTATCATGCTGGAGTGGCTTTCAACCGTGGCCGAACCCGGTAGTCGTCAAACAAACCAAGCGCGTTATACATCCACGATCTACTCCACCGCTTCCAGCCGAAGCCTTGGCGCATTCGGGCTCTGGCCAGATGGCGCCGGATCTTTGCCTCGACCCAGTTGCGAATAAAAGAAAAGCATTGACCTGCGTGACCTATCGCAAAGTAATTGACCCAACCCCGCAGAATCGGATTAATCGTTTCGATCACCCATCTGATCGGCTGGGATCGCAAGCGTCGGAACACGACCTTGAGTTGGCGCAGTAACGCAGTACGCTTCTTCGTCTGTGGCCGATATAACGGCATCCAACGACCCGCGCGACTGCGTACTCGCCAGAACTCAAAGCCGAGAAAGCCGAAGCTCTCACCTCGCTTAAGATCTGCCCGTCGACTCTTCTCCTCATTTACTTCTACGTCAAGCTTGGCAAACTCTTCCCGTAGCCGTTTCTCCACCGCCCCGCGCAGCCAACGCTGCTTAGGGTGAGCGCTCACCAGCACCACCAGATCATCGGCAAATCGAGCATACTCAAGCACCGTGAACCCGCAGTGACGGGTGACCTCCTTCGCCCGCTCCAGCATTTTATCCACCTCGTTGAGGTAGAGATTACTGAGCAGCGGCGAGATCACGCCGCCCTGAGGAACACCGCGCTTACCCGATGCCTTCAGAAGCGCCCTGAGTAAAGCCATGACCGCATCATCGTTCACACGTTCCGCCACCTTCTCCAACAACAGATGATGTCTCACCGTATCGAAGTAGGCGCGAAGATCCAGATCGATGACCTTGGTCTTGTTGGTCAGGATCGCCTCGGAGACGCGCTGGATGGCACCAGACGCCGAACGCTTCGGCCGGTAGCCAAACGACCCCGGTTGAAAGTCCGCCTCAAAGATCGGTTCCAGGATCAGCTTTAATGCTCCCTGAACCACCCGGTCACGGATAGCAGGAATCGAGAGCTGGCGCGTACCGCCGCCCGCTTTCGGTATTCCCACTTTCCGCAGCCGCAAGGGACGGTACGTCCGCTGCAACAACTCCTCACGAAGTTGCTCAAGAAAACCCTCAAGCCCATCGGCCTCAATCGCCTCGAATGTCACCCCATCAATACCCGGGGCGCCGTCGTTGGCTTTTGTCAGCCGATACGCTTCGGCGAGCATCTCTCGTTTACAGACATGAACATACAATCCCCAAAAGCGCCAAGACGGTTCAGACTTCGCCTTGACGTATAGTCTTCGTCGCAGGTCCTGCAGCTTGCTCGGTGTCTTTATCATCTCACCCTGCCTCCCATGTTGACCAAAACATTATGTGCAGCAAGATCCCTTCGCTCCACCGGCGTTACCCGGCTTCATCACTACTACGAACCTCGCCGCCACCATCTCGTCGTCAGCCGACTTCCCGGTGTTGCCGGTTATACGACCTACCTTGCTCCACCGATTTCTCGATGGGACGAGGACGGCTTCTCCAGTTGCTTAGCATGTCCTTGTCACCGTGCTGTCCCTACCACCCCGCCGAAGTGCTGCGCCTCATCAATCAGTCTGCGACACACCATGCTGCCTTCGCCCCCACACAACGGACTCGGCCTTCGGAACTTAAATTCTGACGAGGCTACCTCTGGGTTCACTCATGTTACGGCCCGATGACTCGCTCACCATCCCAAGGATGGCTTTGTCAGTCAGCTTCATCCGCTTCGTTTCCTCCACGAACGTGACTCAAGCTACGGGGCGCTGACTTCTACCCCGGTGGGACTCACTCCCACTGAACACACCAGCCTTCGCTGGACACACTGTGTGGCGAATTCCAACTTTGTCGCATGAATTTGTGAAAAATCCAAGACTTGTCATGTCGGTGCTGATTGATACGATGGTGGCTTATGTGTGATCTGGCCATCTTATTCATCCACTTTCCAGTCACAATCGCGAGATTGATGCGCCCGGGCGGTGCACGTGCTGTAGTCGCAGAATCATTGCTGGTGAAACATCAATTAGCAATCCTGAATCGGGGCCGCGAACGCGCACCCAAACTTCGACCGATGGATCGCGGCCATCGTCGAATCCAAGAGACTCAACCCGAGTTGGGGCTGCCGCCGGATCGCCCAGCAACTTTGTCTTGTGTTCGGCCTCAAGATCGATAAAGACGTGATACGGCGCGTGTTGGCGAAGCACTATCGTCCCGAGCCTGGCGCATTCGGGCCTGACAATAAAAGACAACGATGGGATTTTCCCAGAGACAAATTCATTAATTGAACGAAAATGATAATCAAAGTGAAATGCGACGATGACGTCGTTCTGTTCATCCGAGCATTGGCAAACCCAACTGGCAAACTTATTCGAACCCGGAAGCGGAATAGCGACCACCACGCAATCTAATCGAACAACTCCGTGAAACTCGACTCAGGATACCCGGAAATGGTATCGGCAAGGGTTTGCATTTCGACGTGCCGGTCGTAGAGATTGGGCTCGGGTCTGCGCATATGATACTGCCTGAATCGCCAAAACGACGTGGCTACAGCAGCATATACCGCAAAGGCTTTCAAACACTCTCGTTCGACTGACTCAAGAGTCATATCGTTCTGGTAACCGCGTAGAAATTGTCTCGCTTTTTGGAAAGAGATACCTTGCCGATTTCGACAAGCACCGACGATCACCATTCCCAGATCGAAGGCGCGGTAGTAGT
>QIDL01000627.1 GCA_003228415.1 Gammaproteobacteria bacterium
TTTTTCCGGCAATGTCCTCGAATCCATGAACGAGATGCGAGTTGCCCCAGAGGGGAACCACAATGTCGACTCTACCACTCCAGACCTGAAGCTCCTGTCCTGTTTCCGTCAGCAACAGCGGTTCGGTTGGAGGCAGTTTCGGCTCCCTGACAACGAGCCCCTCGGGGCCGGTCACCGTCACCGTTGTCGGGATCATTCCCTCGGGTACCGGTGCGCCGTAGATGTGCATTCCCTCAGGTAATTCGAACCGAACAACCACACTGCGGAGCACGCCGGATTTGAAAGTACCGTCGCCACCGTGAAAGCGTGCGGTGATCGAGATGGCGCCATCGCCACCGGATGCGCTCGGTTCGTCCTCGCCCATGAGCAGTTCGCCGAGCGCACTTTCGATGAAGGTTTCCGGGCTCTCTCGATTGGCCAGGTGTCGCGGAAAGAATTTCTCGGTGATGATGCCTTGTTCATCGACGATGTAAGTTCCGGGAAACGGAATGCCATGGAACGGAATTTCATCTTCCTGGACCAGCGTATTGAGAATACCGTAATTTCGAATGACCTTTGAACCCAGGTCGGACAATAGCGGGAACGGGATGTTGTTTGCTTCGACAAAGGCCTGCAGAGCGGCTGCGTCATCGTAGCTCACTGCATAGAGCTTGATACCAGCCGCGGTGAATTTGTCGTGTGCGTCGCGTAACTCTCCGAGTTGCGTCATGCAGGGTGGTCACCAGACGACCGAGCGGAAGAACACCACCGCGGCCTTGGATAGCCCGCGGTCCCGGTGGAGGTTGATGAGGCGACCGGAGCTGTCTGGCAGCTCAAAGTCGGGCAGTCGCTCGCCGATCGCCGGTCCGGTCGGGTGGCCTTCCGGTGCGATCTTTCGCTGTCCGCTGGTCATCGGCAGTGGTGCGATGAAGCCGTACTCGTCTTCGAATCCCCAGTCGCTGTCGGTCATCTGCACCTCCCCAAACGGTAATCGTAGCCGACAGCTGACCCGATCGCCAGATATCCGCGTGTGTTTGCGCGCGTCATAGCGTGGTAGTGGGTGTTCGACGCAACCCATGCTATAAGTTAACGACTGAAACCGAGGAGAACGCGCGTTGTTGACCTTGCATCATGCCCCTAACAGTCGATCCGGCCGTATCATCTGGCTGCTGGAAGAGCTGGAGCTGCCATACGAACTGAACGCCATGCGCTTTCATCCCGAGGACTTGAAGTCGGAAGCTCACCGCGCCCGCCACCCGTTAGGCCGAGTACCCGTGCTCGATGATGGTGATGTGCGTATTTTCGAGTCCGGCGCGATCGTCGAGTACATCCTGGCTCGACACGCAGTGGGTCGCTTGAAGCCAGATGTGGATTCAGAGGAGTTCCCTGGTTATTTACAGTGGTTTCACTACTGTGAAGGTATGGTGATGCCGCCCATCAATACGATCATGGTGCACAGTGTCATCCTGCCGCCGGACCGTCGTGATCCAAAGGTACTCGCTCAGGCGCAACGGCTGCTGGGCAAATCACTGGTACCCGTCAACGAGGCCCTCGAAGGACGTGAGTACCTGGCGGGTGAATTTTCCGCCGCAGACATCATGCTGGGACACGCCTGCATCATGAGCGGCCGGCTTGGAATGATCGGTGAGGAACTGCCGCATCTGGCGGCCTATGTGGAAAGGCTCCAGGCTCGCCCGGCGTGCGCAAAAGCATTTGCCGCCTGAACGGCGAGAGACGTTTCTCCCGCATACACAGACAAGCCGAGTGCGAGCAATTCCACCCCGCGTGAACCCCGGTCTCCGCTGGTACCTCACCAGTACCGGGTTTTACCTGATCCCCGGCGGCATCCAGATGGTGCTCTTCCCGTGGCTGGTGGTCGTGTATCTGCACGAGTCACCGGAACGCGTGGGTCTGGCACAGATGGCGGGTCAACTACCCATGCTGCTGCTCATTCTCTGGGGCGGCTTGATTGGCGATAGGGTGGATCAACGCCGACTGCTGATCGGTCTGCAACTGGCGATGATGATGCCGCCACTCGTCATGGCGGGATTGATCGGTTCGGGGTACGTGTTCTACGAGCTGTTGCTGGCGTGGGCCGTGGTGGGTGGCTGCTTCGGCGCCTTCGCGCAGCCGGCCAGAGACGCATTGCTGAACCGGGTTGCCGGTCTCGAGATTCAGCGAGTCGTGACCTTGACCATTGGTGTGCAGTTCGGAATTCAGATTCTCGGCTTTGCGGTTGGCTCCACGGCAGACAAAATCGGTCCGGAGACGGTGTTGGTCACTCAATCGGTCTTCATGTTGCTGGCGGCGATCGCGACCTTCCGGATTCCTCGACTCGAACCCGTGTCAAAACCGCCGCGGCGGCATCCGCTACGGGAAATTGGTGAGGGACTGACGATTGCCTGGCAGTCTGAAGTCATTCGACCCGCAATCGTTCTGACCTTCGCTGTAGGCGTGTTCTTTGCCGGAGCCTACATGGTGATCCTGCCGCTGATGGTTCGTGATCTATACGGCGGAAGTGCCGGAGGCATTGCGATGGTTTTTGGCGCGAACATGCTGGGAATGGTGACCACCATTGCCTTCCTGATGCGCCGAGGCGGTGTGGAACGACCCGGTCGCGCGCTCATCATCAGCGGGATGGTCAGCAGTTCGGTACTGTCGATGCTGTATTTCGAGCTTCAGCAGTGGGCCTTTTACCTTGTTGTGTATCTCTGGGGCATGTGTGGGGGGTTGAGCATGACGATGTCCAGGGCCATCGTGCAGGAAGCATCGCCCGCAACTCATCGAGCCCGGCTCATGTCTGTGTATTCGCTTGGTATGATGGGCGGCATGCCCATCGGCAGTCTGCTGCTTGGCTGGTGTGTGGGTCAATTCGGTGTGCGCAATGCGGTGCTGGTACCTGTGGCAGGAATGACATCGACGGTGATGCTGTTGTTTGTTGCGTCGAAACTGTGGGAAGTGCGGCGGATGGTTCAGCCAAAGCCGACAAATGAGGCCACCTCTGCCACAGGTCTTCGGTGAGAGTGCACATGATTGGCTGGGAATTCGTCGTCCGGGTATCCCATCGCAACGCAGATCATGATCACCTGGTC
>QIDL01000125.1 GCA_003228415.1 Gammaproteobacteria bacterium
AGACCGGCATCTGGCCGCTCTACGAGGTCGAAGAGGGCGAGATCAAGATGTACGGCAAGTCCAAGCATATCGCCAACGGAGTGCTCGAGCGTAAGCCGGTCGGCGAGTACTTGCTCAGGCAGGGTCGCTTCGCCCACTTCATTGACGAAGATATCGAGTACTTCCAGGCGAAGGTTGACGAGATGTGGGATAAGTGGCTTGTCCCGGGGGTGATTCCGTTCGCCAAGACGTAGCCATCTCCGCTGGCTGAGTGGTCGCGCCAAGAGACGACAGGGGGTTGTCGTTTCCAGGGAATCGTCTCGACGCCAGAATCAGGCGGCCATCCGAATAGTTTCGTGATCGAGGCCACCAACGCGCTTGAGCGCGATCACCCTCCCCTTCTCTGACGTCTGAAACGCGCAGCTTGATAAATACCCATATTGAGTACCAACATACCCAATATGGGTATGTCTATGCCCGCCAGGAAAGCAAATTCGGTGCAACAGCATAGACCAGAGGACCATGGTCAATCCCTCCGTGGCTCGGCCCTTGCCGATGCCCTGTTTACGTCGACGCAGCAGCGTGTGCTCGCACTCTTGTTCGGGCAACCCAACAGAAGCTTTTTCGTCACCGAGCTGATGTCCCTGGCGGACTCCGGCCGTGGCGGCGTTCAACGCGAGCTGGGACGCCTCGCGCAGAGCGGTCTGGTTACCGTTACCAAGGTAGGAAACCAGAAGCACTATCAGGCCAACCGCGACTCACCCCTTTTTGAAGAGCTCTGCAGCATCATCAAGAAGACAGTCGGCCTTCAGGAGCCCGTTCGGGCTGCACTCGAGCCGCTGGCGAACAAGATCAGCCTTGCATTGATCTACGGCTCGATCGCGAAGCGCTCAGACACGGCGGCCAGTGATATCGATCTCCTGATCGTCTCTGATGAGCTGACATTGGAAGAGATTTACGCTGCCTTGGCGCCCGTCGAGAAGCTGCTCGATCGAAGCGTGAATCCGACGCTCTATACCTCAAAAGAATTCGCGCACCGCCGGAAGACCAGGAATTCGTTCGTGACTCGGGTACTCGAGAACCCATACATCGTTCTAGAGGGATCCGTCGATGGCTCATGAGAAGCTCGATAACCTCGTGAAGATAGGGCAACTCAAAGTAGAAGATGCAACACCCGAGGAAAACGCTTTGCTACTCACCGCCGACAGGGATTTCGGGGAGCTCGTTTTTCGTCAGCACCGACTTTCTGGTGGCGTGATTCTCTTCCGCCTTTTGGGAATCGCATCGGAAACATAAGCCAGACTGATCGCTTCCGCTCTCACAGATCATTCCGCTGAGCTTGCCGGTGCATTCGCAGTCATAAGTCCTGGTCTGGTGACGAAGTCAACGACCGCGTGCTCCCATCCTTCATGAACTTGGTAACCGGAGTCGAATCCATCGTCATCGTCCGGAATTCCAAAAACCACCGACGACGATCTCCCGCGCGTCGAGACATGGAACTCATGCAGGTGACAATCTCGCCACCCCATTGCATCTTGAATGGCTACATGTAGATCCCAGAACGTATAGCGTGCGGGAACCAGCAACTCCCGCCAGATGGCAGGCTCGATTCCCAGCAGATTTATTTGAAACCGCAGGGCATCACGACGACGGTTGACCACGACTCTTTCCCAGGTGTGATTCACGAATGCTGCGCATTCGGGGAGCAACATAACATATCGGAAAAGGTGCCGGCGCCGATATGCTTGGGTGTAGCGGTCAACCCGATCTTGCATCGCCGTTCTGCTCGACCTGAACAAGATCGCTCAAAAAATCTGCAAAAGGCCGAATGTTCGACGCCGTGGTGGCGACAACTACGGGTGGGTGCAAGGGGCGAGTCTGCACATGGCGCACTTTCAGTCCGTGCCAGGCAGCGTGCCGGGTCTGCGCGCCACCCGGAACTGTGCCATGTGCAGACTTGACCCCTTGCCTATCGACGCCGCCTGTGTCGATGGGAAATGAGCTGCCGAAGCTTTTCGCCAACCTTTTCGAGGAGCCCCGCATCCTCGTCGCTGACGGCGCGCACGGACAAGGCGATCTCGGGCGAAATCTCGATCCGAGACCAGGTGTCCATCGATCCCGGAGTACGCTTTCGCCGGCGCCGCGCGGCCTCCTGCAACGCCGCCAGTGAATCGCCGAGCTCCGCTTCGACCGTGCCCTCGTCAGGGGGCATCGACATTGCGTGCACGGTGATTTCCGGTGGTTGCTCGTCGTAAACCGGTGCCGGCTCGGATGCGCCGGGTGTGCTCAGAGAGCGCTTGGCAGCCGGCGGGGTTTCTTCGGCCGGGGGGATCGGTCCCTCGAAAGACTCTGACGCCACCAGCTGATCCTCCCTGGCCGCCCAACGCGCCTCGATTGTCGCGCGTCGCCGGGCTGGTCGACCTGCAGCAATCGACGGCCTCGAGACGATGCCCTCGGTGACAGGCGTCTGCCCGTCCGCAACGCTCGCGATCAACTCCGCTGGGATGCGCTCGAATATCCCCCGCAGTTCACTGAGCGACACCGGCGGCACCGTCCCGGACTCTTCCGCTTCCCGCACGCGCCGGATGAACAGCAGGCGGTCGCGTACCAGCTCCGGGTAGCGCGTGCGCGGCCCGCGCCTGCCGACCCTGGGGATGAGTCCTTCCTGCACGTAGTAGGCGATGGTCCTGCGATCGAACCCGGTGGCGCGTTCCAGCTCCTCGGCGGTGTAGCTAGGCATGGTCCAGGGCAGCGTACTGCCATAAGTGATATCTACTGTCGTTCACTATGAAATACTGTTGACTTCTACCGGTGCCCCTCTATACTGTCGATAAGTGTTTTCTACTGACAATATAGGCGGAGTCGGCAAGTGCATCCAGTCAAATCAGCCTTTGCGCGTATAACGGTCGATCAACCAACGCGTTGCAGCAATCTGACCGTGTTTCCCCTGCTCTCGCAGTTCCGCAGCAGCCTCGACTATCTGATGCTGGCGGAAGGACTGCGCCGGGGCCTGGTCTGCGTGCGAGAGATCTCCGAAGGTGGAAGTGTACCGGACCTGGTGGTCGAGAACCGCGCGGACGTGGCGGT
>QIDL01000606.1 GCA_003228415.1 Gammaproteobacteria bacterium
CTTGTCCCTCCCGCTTAACGCGGTTCTCAGGTGGTGCGTTGGTTCTTTGAACCCAACAACATCACCCATCCGCGAAGTTCGACCACCAGCGCCCTATGATTGTTGCCAACTCCGAGGTATCCGCATAAACGTGATCACCGCCTGGTATTTCCACCAGTTCCGCAGCAGCGCAGTCGCCGACCGCTGCAGCAACTTCAGCATAGGATCCATTGAAGTCCGATGTCTGCTGTATGAACAACGACGGCGTCTCCCGGCAGAATACTTTCAATAGCTCGATACGTTCTGCCGAATACCCTTTGAGCGGTGTGCCGATGAACACTGCTCGAGAAGGAGAACCCTGCCGATGACTGTACGCAAGCAGAACAAGAGTACCGAATGATTTAGCCACCACCAGATCGCTGGCTTGAATGTGGAGCCGACCCACCTCGTGAAGCAGATCCGGGTCGGTCGAGTCGTCCCAATGTCGATAATGTGCAACGGACGTCGTTTGTTGACCGAAGCTCAAGCTCTGAACCAGCAACGTCATCCACTCCTCTGTCTGGGGGTTCAGTCCGGGTAGTCCTATGAGTTTCATTTGCTTCCTCAAGTCCCGTTGAGCACCCAGGAGTTGCCTTGGCGAGACTACTCGCCGGGCTTCGATGCCATAATTTTCTGATCGGCGGCGCTGGCTCGCTGCCAGGCGGGGCGCTGCTCCAGCCTCGCCCAATAGTCCACCAGCTCAGGGTGCTCGGGCAGCACCGGCATCAGTTTCAATCCCCACATGATGCAACTGCCGATCATGACATCGGCGGCGGTGAAGCGGTCGCCGACGATGTACACACGATCTCGGACCGCGCCGCACAGCGTCTGTGCAACCGTTTCAAGCTAGGCGAACGGCAGGTAGTCCACATCCGTTGTCACGTTGCCCAGGGCCTGCCAGAGGATCGCCGGTTCGGCGGTAACCGGCGCAAAAAACAACCAGCGCAGATACTCGCCCCTGAGCGGAGATCCAGGCGCAATATCCAATTCCGCTTCGGGAAATGCTTCTGCCAGATAGGCGCAGATCGCAGCGGTCTCGGTGACCACAACGTCACCATGACGCAAGGCCGGGACCTTCCCCATGGGGTTTACCGCCAGGTATTGTTCTTGCTTGTGGTCCTCGGTTTCGAGATGAAGGAGTTCGATCTCATAGGGGACCCCCAGCTCTTCAAGCATCCAGTGCACGATCATGGACCGCGACGGCACCGCGTGATACAGCAACAGATCACTCATATCTACTCTCCCGGTCTTCTGACTCGCCTCAACATCGAGGTCGCTCTGGATTGCCGAAGACATGGCCTTTGTTCCGGTACGCTCCGATCAGCGGGAACGATTTGTTCCGGGACGCGCCAGCAGCAGGAAAGGGATCGCAAAAGGCCCGAAAAACGCACCCAGGATGACCCACAATTGTGTGCTCAAGCCCTTCCTTTTTGCCAACGTGTAGCAGATTCCGGTACTCACCATCACAATCACTACCAACAGGTACACCAATTTGTTACTCCTTCGGCTGGCGAAAATAGCCCTTGCCGCGTTCTGGTTCACCTACCCACACCGTATCGATTCGAAGCCAGCCCGGGATAGACGACCAATCAGTCTAATCTGCTCCCGTGGACACGGCTAACGGGTATTGCATCCAGATCAACTCCATCCAGGCAGCGCACATTCACCGTCCACATTTCTGGTGCGGTACGAGGCCGGCGAAACGGTAGAATTCCGCAACTTGCGCAGAAGTAGTCTCTGGCGGTCCTGGTATGCCACTGGTACAGCGTCATGTCATCCAATGAGGTCAGGATGCGCAGGTCCGAATCGTTCACACGATGGTTCAAAGCGCCTCGTTTTCGGCACAACGTACAGTCGCAGACTCGAACATGATCCAGATCCATGTCGACCTCGAACCTTACCTTCCCGCAATGACATGATCCCGAGTAGCTTTTTTTCATGGGTCCAGCTCTACCTTGATCAGAATGTTCGCCTCGGCCGCTGAAGTCAGACCGATTTACCGGATTGGCGTTGCGTGATTTGCCATCGGGATCCAAGTACCTGGTCAGCGCCTCGATTGCCGAACCTTTTGCCCAAGTCTGATTGAGATATCGCTCCAGCAGTTTAATTCCAGTGATCGAGCTACTCGAGTATCACAAAACGGTTCAATTCCGATACACGACAAGTTTCTCGAACAGCACTTGTATTATCTTCTATCCACATCGATGACCACGATACTCGAGTTCATGAGCGAAGATCACGAACGAATGGAAGCGATTTTCGAACAGATCAAGCGTCTGAAAGCGGACGATCCTGCAAGGACCAAGGTATTGTTTGCAGATTTCAAGGCTGGCCTGCAACCGCGAGATCGACAAGTGGATCCTGGTGACCGGTGCCGGCACCTCTCCTGTTTCCGCCACCGAAGACAATTATCACGGCAAGTACGACGGTCCGGAAACAGTCGAACGGGTGCGCAACTTCCGCGGCCTGCGCGGTGTCCGCATCTACGATGCCACCGACCCGACCAGCATTTCCCTGCTTTCGGAATGGGCCTGTGATCGGGGTGACCCCTCTCGCACAGTGCAAACCGGCGACGGTGCGAAGCTGATGTTACTTCACCATATGCATCAGACTCCCAGCTCAGAAAATATGTCCTCCAATGGACTTCTGGAATGTGCTGATATCCTGATGATGGCGGCCCTGTCGCCCTGATCGAGGATCTACGCTAATACGTGTGGACGGGAACACATATTGCCAACCCCATTCACGATTGGCGTTCGGATATTTTCTCGCCAGCGCGTTTGGCATCCAGACCTTACCAAAGCCTCGTTCCAAATCTGCTTTGTGTATAAGGCGAATCTGCTGCAAGTGGTCCTTAAGTGGCCTGACCAATTGTGGTGACAGATTTACTACGCGATCTTTGTTTCCCTTACCCGCTTTTATATGGATAGCGCAATATTCGAAATCGAGATCTTTAACCCGAAGTTGCAAGCATTCGAGCAATCGTAACCCAGAGCCATAGAGCAGCGCGCCAATAATCCGACGAATACCCTGAAGCTGTCTTAG
>QIDL01000383.1 GCA_003228415.1 Gammaproteobacteria bacterium
AAGTAGGGTTTGTGCCCCACACTTAGAACTGACTCCCCGCAGCAAGGTTCCTCGTCGCCCAGGTACCCGAAGCGCACATTGGCTGCCTGGAGTACTTGCACCAGCGATAGTGTGATCTTCTGCGCACGTTTATCGTAAGATGAGGTGCAGCCAACGTAGAGCAGGATTTCGTGCTGCGTGGGGTCGAAGACAGGGATATCCAGATTCTTTGCCCAGCTTGAGCGTTGGGATGGGGGTTGGGTCCACGGATTACCGTTCCAGAAGACCGACCAGAGCAGCGATGGTAATCCCTTTTCAACGGTGCGCTGCTCCCAGGCAATCGTGCGCAGGCTGCGGAAGACGTCGCAGATATTTACACCACGCGGACAATAAACCTCACATTGAGCACAGGTAGTACAATACCACAAGGAAGGGCCGTCCTCCTGCAGGCCGATCTGAGCCCGGCGCATAAACCTGCGCACGGAGAGTGGCTCCTGGCGGACCTCACCCCACGGGCAGCTGGCCGTGCAGGTACCGCATTGGTAGCAAACAGTCGCCGTACCGCCGGTGAGATCGACGAGCCGCTCCCATAATTCGTCGTCGATGACGAATAACTCTTCTTCAGGTTGTTGTACCGGGGCCATTCCCATCTCCATATTAAATCAGCAATTGACAGCTATCAGAATGATTGTTCCTGGATGCTGACGGCTTCCTTGGCTTGTTTACTCATGTACTGATTTACGACATCGTCCATCTCCGCAATTTTCTCGGCGAATTCCTTGCCCTCAGCCGCCGAGATCCAACGCAACTGCAAGCGTTCGGGGTCAATACCTTTGCGTTGAAATTTACGCTGCCAGTGTTGGAAACGTTTCCAGGTAAACTTGTTGGCGTAGTTATAGTGGCAGTCGGATCCGGTTTCTGTCAACCGGCAGCCCGTGATTAGCACCGCACCAGCGTCTTTCTCGAAGGCGCGCGCCACGAAATCCTCTTCATAGCGCGCAGAACACATGGTGCGGATAATGCGTGCCGAAGGCGGATACTGACGTTTTTCGATCCCAGCCAGGTCTGCCCCTGCGTACGAGCACCAGTTGCAGGTGAATACTAAACATTTCCCTTGCGGATTGTCTGCCAGGGCTGCGTCTATTTGGACCAGGATTTGCTCCTTGGTGAAATAAGGCATCTCGATAGCGTCGAAGTTGCACTCTGCCGCGCATGTGCCGCAGCCCATGCAGGCTGCCTCGTGTATCTTTACGGTTCCATCCTTCCCCGGCTTGCCGATCTGTTCGATGGCGCTGAATGGGCAGACCTTAACGCAGCGCATACATCCCTTGCAAAGTTCAGGGATCAACCTCGCAGTCAGAGGTTCTTTCTCGATCACACCGCGAGAGAGAAGCGCACCGGCTTTACCTGCTGCGGCCAGGGCCTGCGCCATCGACTCTCGCACGTCTTTGGCCCCCTGGCTGGTACCGGCCAGGTATACACCTTCTACTGCTGTTTGAACGGGTCCAAGCTTGGGGTGCAGCTCCATGTAAAAACCGTCCTCGCTGCGGGATAGTTTTAGTTGCTCTGCCAGGTTGTCTTCGACCGGGGTTAATCCGACCACCAATACGAGCAGGTCTGTAGGGATGCGTACATTCACTCCCATCAACTGATCGTGCAGGTCCACGCAGCTGTTTTGGTAAGTGATCGCCTCCTGAGGAGGCAGCTCGGCGTCATAACGGAAGAACTGCACGCCTGATCGCATGGCCTGTTCGTACAATTCCTCTGCCTGACGGCTGTAAGACCTGATTTCTCTATACAACACGCGCACTCTTTTCCCCATCTTCCGTAAACGCAGCGCCTGGGCAATCATCGAAGTGCAGCAATAACGTGAACACCCCATGTTCTCCTGGCGGGAACCCACACAGCTCACAAAAGTGATGCGCTGCGCGTCTGGAGCATGATGGGTCAGGGAATTTTCTAACTCGAAATTTGTTACCACGGACGGATCCTGCCCGTAACCAAATTCTTCCGGCCCGTACGGCATTGCTCCGCTGGCGACCACGATAGCGCCGACCTGTACATCCTCCCCATTGCTCAACCTGGTATCAAAACTGCCCACCAGCCACCCGATTGTTTCTACGGAAGTCTCCAGATGCACGCGCACAGCGCTTTTTTGGATGTGGTGAGTTTTCGATTCTACGAGTTTTTTGGCCTTGATCCCGGCGGGAGCAATGTCGTCCAGGCGGTTTAGCAGGCCTCCAAGCTGCGGCTGCTTCTCGACAAGGTGCGTTTCAAACCCCTGGTCAGCCAGTGCAGCGGCAGCCGTCATCCCGGCGATACCGCCGCCAATCACCAGGGCGCTCTGGAGCAGCGGCAGGTGGGAGGCCTGCAATGGGGTCAGACGCCGGGCTTTTTCTACCGCCATACTCACCATGTCCATGGCTTTAGTAGTGGCGGACTCTTTATCGTGTTTGTGCACCCAGGAATCCATGTTACGGATGTTGGACATCTCCAATAGATAGGGGTTCAATCCGGAACGGATCATGACTCCTCGAAATATGGATTCGTGGGTTTTCGGAGAACATGCTGCGATGACGACACGGTTGATATTTTCGCGTTTGATGGCCTCTTCGATCTCCTGCTGTGTATTCCCTGCACAGGAAAACATCTGGTCAGAGGCAAAAACTACCTCCGGGAGGGAATCGGCATATTTGACGACTCGCTCCACATCCACAACACCTGCGATATTGCTGCCGCAGTGGCAGACGAAGACGCCCACACGTGGGGTCTCGATGTCAACCCGCGGCTCAATCACAGGGAGCTCGGCCCAGTGACGTTCTTTTACGTGTCCAAGAGCGAGTGCGGCTGCTCCGCTGCCTTCCGAAACGCTGTCAGGTATATCTTTTGGACCGGAAACGCAGCCCGCGGCGTAAATACCAGGTCGTGATGTCATCACCAAGCCGCCGAGTATTTCCTGGGATTGAACGAATCCGTCTTTGTCTAGTTCTATACCCAGTCGCTCGGTGAGCTCCGCAAGCCAGCTCGGTGGGGTGACTGCATTCGCCAGTACGACCATGTGGTAGTCATTCTCGATTCT
>QIDL01000459.1 GCA_003228415.1 Gammaproteobacteria bacterium
GGTCGGCCAGCGCCAGCGTGGTGGGTGCAGCACCAAGGTCCAGGGCGCGCGCAGCCAGCAGCAGGTTCTGCACCCCCGGCCAGATGGACCCGCTTGCGCGTGACGCCTGTGCCGGGGAAACCGGGCCGTCGAACTGGAAGCAGGCGACGATGAGCGCTGGAATATCCTGCAGATGTTCGGCCTGCCACAGCACCGAGGCGAGCATCCGCTGCCGCTTCCCGGCACTCTGATGAGGTAGCGAATCGGGTCGGCCAGACTGCGGTCCGACGTAGGCGTCCACGGCGGCCTTGTTGAGCTCCGCCAATCGACGCCGCTGTTCCGGATCACGGACCACGATCCAGCGAGCGCGCTGCTGGTTCGATCCGCTCGGCGCCTGGTTCGCCGCATCGATCAATTTGACCAGCAGCGGTTCCGGTACCTCGGTTGGATGCAGCCGGCGCATGGCCCGGCAGTGATAGATGGCATCAAAAATGTCTATTGTCCTTCTCCTTGTTCAGTCGGCATTGCCTGGTGCGAACCAGATCGGTGAAGACCAGGCCCGCTCCTGGATCGTCGCCTTCAGGTCTGATCTTGGCGCCACACCGGCTCGAATGGCATCCCACGTCGACCAGCGGCAGGTCGGATTTTCAAGCACACGGGCATAGTAGAACGCCTGTCGATTCGGATCGAAGTCCGGGTCCCGCCAGACGGTTTTCAGTTCCCGATCACCGACTCCCCTGGTGATGGAGCAGTCGCTGAGATCGACCTCCGCGCCATTGTCGGGGCATCGATGCGATGATGGATCGACGCTGCCACTGGCGGCGCAGGCAACATCGTAAACCATTTCGTGATGCTCACCGTCGACGGTCCAGCCCTTGATGATCTGCAGACGCTGCAACTCGGCCGATTTTGGATCCCGGATAGCCCAGACCACGAAGCCGGGTATCCTGCTGCCGCTGGCAAGCATCTCGGATCCCATGGAAACCCCTTCGGCGTAGGCACGGGTGAGAAGATTCTGTTCGCCAAGCATCGACGCATCGAAATCATACCCCGCAAAAAAGCGGATGGTCATACGCGGTCCGGACGTTGCAAAGGTTTCTTTGCGGCGCAAGGCGTTGTAAATCGCATCGCGGGAATTCTCTTCGGCCCAGACACCGGTAAGACCCGACGCGCCCCAGGTTTCATAGGCACCGGACATATAGCTTTTACCATCAACCTCCTTGATTTCAGCACGCCCCGCCTCACGGACCAGGTGAGCGTCATCCTCAGACAGAGGAGTGGAACCCCTGAGAAAACCGGTAGAGTCGAGCAGCCCAACCTTCGAGAAATAGTTGGACTCATCATCCGAGGTCGCCGCGGTGTGAGTATCGGAAGCACCGATAAAGCCAAACTTGTAGGGGTTCGATATCCCCCGATCGAGGAATGCCAACCCGTTGAGTAGTGCCTCGCGTGCATAAGAGCCGTGCGGCTCGCTCGCCAACGTCGTCGCGACACGGTAGGGCATGATTTCAAAATCGGCCCACTCATCGGTATCGGAGAGTATCGGGTGAGTCTCGGAGGTACCCTTCACCTGAGTGATTTCGACCAGCGGTTCGTTGCGGAGCCGCTGCTCGGCATAAGCATCATCCATGGGATTACCGGCCCAATCCACGAGCTTGAACATCTGGCCATTGGAGCCATTGGAGTTGTGTGGAATCGCCAGCGATTCAATGCCCCGGGTACGAAGCTCATCCATCCAATCCCAGAGCCCTTACGGATTCTGGCTGTGGAAGCGCGAAAAGGGCATGGCGGGCAGCTTATCCGCAGCGCGGAAAATTACATTCCGGTGCAGATTGCCGCGGTCGTCGGTGGACGACGTGTATTCGTAGGCGACGAAGGTGGTGAACTCACCGGGTTTGTTGAATTGTTCGGCCGCGTTGATGATATCCGTCCAGGCATTCCTGGTGATGTCATTGACCATCTCCACATCGATGGAGCCGTCGGCAATACCCGCCAGGGTTTGCGGCAGGAAGGTTCTGAATACCGCGCCTCGCCGGGGCACACTGTCGATATTGAGATTTTCCGGCGCATTCAGATTGTGCATATTCTGCACATGGGGCAGTTTGGAGAACTCCGTGGAGGTATCGGCCGCAGCGCTGCCAACGCCAAGAAACATGGCGTGATCGGTCACCGCATAAAAATCCAGCGGTTCACGAAGCTGCACGTCGAAGCCGGCCGGATGCTTGATCGCCTGGCCTCTGGCGTAGCGATAGGCATCATAAGGCGTTGCCAGCGTGCCAAAGGCAAAGGCATCGAAGGAGTAGGTCGTGTGGACGTGAAGATCGCCAAAATAGGCGCTGCGCCCGGCGTTGGCCGAAGGACTGGCAACAATGATATCGGCGGGCATTTCGAGCCGGGCGCCACCGAAGCGCGCGGCCGGAGTCTCGCCGCTGTCGGCCGCGCGCTCGGCTACCCGAGCAACGGTGGCCGGCGCCTCGTTCACCTCGCCGCTGGTTCTGGTCGTATCGGAACAGCCGACAAGAGCCACGACAACGCCCGGGGCAGCGCTCTTGATGAGCTTGCACAGCAATGATTTATTCATGGCGAATCACCTTTTCAACCTTTTTACCTGTTTCAGGATGTCATCCATTTCCAATTATTACTAATTTCAACAAACGCACTTATTTCGATATCAATTTGTTTCAATATTATTACTTCTATATTATTAGTATAATCGAATTATACATTCCCATGTGACAGCCCCCATGGTAGCGTGACTCAATGGAACATCAACTCGCACAAGCGCTGAACAGGGATTGTCACTGTGTGAGCGTCGACAGACAGGCTCTCTACAAGAGTCTGGAGGCACACTTACGCCACTCCGGCCTCCCGGAAAAACTCCTCGGCGAATTCCTCGGCGCCCACAGCCGGTTGTTTGCCGATTCACCGGTATTTCTGTGGCAGGGCCACATCCGCGAAATGCTCCAACTCATCCACGCGGTGGAAGAGGTAACGCATAACTCCGCGTATCGTGACGCAGTCCTGAACACAGCCCCCGTTCATGTCCGTACCGACCACGGACCACGAGGCGTTTTCTCG
>QIDL01000135.1 GCA_003228415.1 Gammaproteobacteria bacterium
ATCTTCAGAGCCAGCGCGGTCCCGAGCACCGCACCGGCGTCGCCACCGGAGAGATCATAGGCCAGCAATGCCAGAGCGACGGTGGTCAGTCCTGTGCCGACAAGTGCTGTGACCTGGGCGGTAAAGAGGCGACGGTAAGTCGGGTTGGCGAGGACCGAGAGCATGGAGAGAGGTTAGCGGAACTCTCGACGGTAGACACTGTCCTGCCTCGGAAATCGCCTAAATATTCGGGTTATTTGTGAGGCAGGACGCTGCCATCTCTGGAAAAAGGTTTCATCCTCTTCAGAATCCGATCGGGCTCTGCATTCTGAGTACTGCTCATGGCTTTATCGACCATTTTGTCGTACCTGGGATCGAGCCTTTCCAGCTTGCTGGTCTTGGAAAGATGTACCGAGGGACGGGAAATAATGTGATTGGCAACCCCACCACAATGTTCGCAGCTCACTTCGGACTTCAGGTTGCTTACAGAAGACACCACGCTACTGATTTCGCTACAGCGACCACAGCGATATTCGTAAACCGGCATGGATTACATCGTCGCCGGGCGTTCAGGCGGCAAGCCTGGCCCCGGCATCGATGAAAGCCTGAATCGACAGGTTGTAGCGATCGAGCTTGATTCGAGCGAGCGGGCTCGCCGCGCCAATCACTCCCTGTTCGAGATCCAGCGTCAGCAGCGAAGGACCAGTGCCCCGCGCGCGCTTGCGAAGATAGGCATTCCAGTCTTTCGGTGACATCGTCAACACCAGATCGGCATCCCGAAGATCGACCCCTTCGCTGATCTCGGCCACTTCGAATGCCTCGAATGTCACCAGCCGCGACTCATCTCCGAAGGACAGTCCGAGAACGACATCTGTGGAACCCAGTTTCCGATAGCCGGGATCGCCGTTGACCTCAGCCCGGGCATCCTGCAGCCAGTCGAGTCTGGGTATCGCTCTGGCCATGTTATGCACGCTCCTCAATCAGATACTGCGACATCAGGGAAGGCATCATCTCCCTGTTGCGTTTCACGCCAAGCCACTCGCAGGTGCCGATGTAGGTCGACATGAAGTCGGCCATCATGCGTCGATACTCGGTCATACCGGTACTACCCGCTTCTGCTATGCCACCGGCGAACACCACCGCCAGCGCTTCGGCGAGTACGTGGTCTTTCAGTTCCCGCGCGAAGATCCTGTCGCCAATGAACAACAACTGCTGCATGATCAAGGCCATATCTTCCTGATGGGCAATGGCGAACTGCAGATGCTCGACCCCGTAGGTCAAGTGCCGGGCTTTGTCCTGCAACGCATACCGATACAGCAGTGCTTCCGCTTCGTTGTTGGCGTGTTTTTCCAGATAACGCAGCATGGTCATGGTGAAGGTACCACGCAATAGAAAAATGTAGGCCACCGCTTCCGTCCAACCGCCGCGACTTTCCAGAATCATTCTGTTCACTTCACCTGGACCTTCGAGCCCCAGACCACCACCCCCTACCAGCGCCCGTTTACGAAACGCTTCGAACTGTCGTGCTCCATCGAATGACGCCGTTGCCAGATATTGCTTCACCTCGTGGTAACCGTAGGCCATCTGATGCTGCCAACTGCTGATCGTCTCGATGTCGCAGTTGGCGTACTGACAGAGTTCGGTACAGACCTGGCAGACGGCTCGCTCGAGCCCTTCCGAGAGCGGTTTCACCGTCTCCCAGGGAATGTCCGTCGCAGGTGCCCAGCGTCGCTGAATGGCTTCTTCGTAAAGATCGGCAGCACTCTCTGCCCAGAGGTCGGCCTTGTCTCGAATCGAGTAGCCGATCGGCGGAACGCCTTTGCGGGGAATGGCACCACGCGGGTTGCGTGTTTGATCCTGCCACTGTTCAGGGATCTCACCGTAGATGCCCACATTGATATCACCGAGGCGCAAACCGTGCTTGCCTGGTTTGACCCGCGTACCCCATTGATTGCTACGACCACGCCAATCGAGCTTGGGTTGTGGTATCCCGTCAATCGCCCCGGGATGACCCGTTTCACTCTCTACAGCGGCCTGGCTGGCCTTGGCTTTAGCCACACTATTTCCTTTTCAAACAATTCCCACTCAGGCGGCACTCGCCTGCATCATACCCTGCAGGTTGGAACGCCCGTTCTCGAACCGCTCGCCAAACCCAGCGGACTTGACCCGTTTGATGTATTCCTGGAGCTGACGCTTGCGGATCGCCATGAGTTTCTTGAAGCCCTCATCGTAGTGGTTCGTGCCGCCACCCAGCAGAATGGCAAGCGCTTCAGAGCTTGCGGTCTGATTTCCTGCCGGGTTCTGCGAACCCGCAAGAATCTGCCGTTCCGCCTCGTCGAGATAGCACTCGATCTCTTCACGTCGCTCCGGAGCGGTCTCCGCCATGTAGCGCATGTGCATCACGCCGAATGCCACGTGCCGGGCTTCATCCTGTGCGCAAAGTCGATAAATAGCCTTCTCCGCATCGTTGTAGGCCATCAACTCACCCATTCGGAAGATTGTGAGCACGGCTCCTTCCCCTGAGATATGCAGGCGCGATGACATTTCGGTGAAGTCTCGAGCCAGATCGATACTGCCGACAACACCAGCGGTACCGCCGGTAGCCTGCATCAGGCCCCCGCCATTGGCCAGGGCACGTTTACGGAACACATCCATGTGTCTGGACTCATCCATTACCTGAGCCAGCAGCACATTGCGCGGTTCGAAATAATCCGGTGAGGTCCGGGCTATCCAGCGCGCCGGAACGTCACCTGCAACAAACTCGACTTCGGTGAGGAAGGTCGCCAGTTCGCACTCGGCTTCTTCAATGTCGTCGGGCAGCGGCTCGATGGTCTCCCAGGGTACGTCGGTGGCAGAACTCCACTGGCGCTGCAGCGCTTCTTCGTAGAGAAACGAGGCGTTGTCCAGCCAGATTTCGCTCTTGGATCGCACCGAGTAATCACCGATCCGATAAGAATCGGCGCGGGCAGTCGCGCCCCGCGGACGGCCGGTCATATTGTCACTGAATTCCGGAGTTTCGCCGTAGCTGCCGATCTGAATATCGGCGAGGGTCAGAC
>QIDL01000171.1 GCA_003228415.1 Gammaproteobacteria bacterium
GGGGTGAGAGCGGCACCCTGAGCGCTGATCACGTCGTCTGCCAGCGGGATATCGGCGGTGATCACAAGGTCTCCGGGGTGCACTCTGGCGACGATGGCGTTGTCTGCCTCATCGAAGCCCGACGGTACCTGAATGGCTGAAATGAATGCCGAAGGTGGGGTGCGCAGGTATTGGTTGGCCACCAGCACCATCTGAACTTCGCGGCGCTCCGCCGCCCTGAACAGAACTTCTTTGACCGCCCGCGGGCAGGCGTCGGCATCGACCCATATCTGCATATCGACGGTTCGGCTGGTTTACCCTGTTTCAGACCATACTGCCGCAACTGTTTGCGCAGTAGCAATGAAAAGAGGCAATGAAAAGAATCAATGAGAGGTGTCAAATGAGAGGGTTCGAAACAGGGAGATGAAAAAAGTGAACGATGAAAACCCACGTTTCTTTGACCTGGTCGGTGACGTCCGTGCGATCCGCCGCCTGAAACCCGACCCCGTGCGTGTTGAGATGATCCAGCAGGTTTTGAATGCCGGCGTGCAGGCCCCTTCCGGCCAGAATCTCCAGCCCTGGGCATTCGTGCTGGTCAGTGATCCTGAACGTAAGAAGTGGTTTGCAGATCGGTATGCCGCAGCCATGGAGTCACGCTTCGGCTTACCCATCAATCCGGGTGACCGTCCAGAAAAGCACGCCCGTGGTCAACTCGGAGCCATCTTCCATCAGATGGATCATCTCCATGAAGCCCCCTACCTGCTGTTCGTCTGCGGCAAGCGGGATTGGCCTTTCAAGGTGCCCGACGCCGAACGAGTGGGGTTGGCACCACCGAATTACGGAGCCGTCTATCCCTGTGTGCAGAATATCCTGTTGGCTTGTCGCGCCTTGGGACTTGGAGCGGCGCTCACCACCATGCATCAGGTATTCGAGGATGAACTCCATGAATACTTCGAAATTCCTGAAGATTATGGCGTGGTGGTCACCATTCCCATTGGTTATCCAGAAGGGAGATTCGGACCGGTTTCGAGAAAACCTGCCGAGTCGATGACCCATCACGACCGCTGGGGTAACACGAAGCAATCGCCGGAGTAGGAGGCAGGCGCAATCAGGACAGATAACGCGCCTGTAAATGGCGTTTGAAGAAATTCACATCCAGTTGCGATCCGGTCACTTCTTCGAGCAGCGGCTGCATGTTGATTCTTCGGCCCTGACTATGAACGTGGTTGCGCAGCCACCCGAGCAGCGGTTGAAGATCACCCCGGGAGATGGCCGGTACGATTTCGGGGTTGGCTTTTTTCGCTGTCGCCGACCACTGAGCGGCGGCCAGCGCGCCGAGGGTATAGGTTGGAAAATAACCAAACAAGCCCGCGTACCAGTGCACGTCCTGCATACAGCCGTTGGCATCGTCGCCCTCCGTGGACAGTCCCAGATAGCTCTGCATGGCCGTGTTCCAGGCCTGTGGCAGGTCGGCGACCTTCAACGATCCGTCCAGTAGCTCACGCTCCATTTCGAAGCGCAGAATGACGTGGAGCGGATAGGTGACTTCATCCGCATCGACACGGATCAAACCGCACTCTACCCGGGTCACATGTCGATAGACGTTGTCGGAAGACCAGGCGGCGTCGGCCTCGCCATGGCCGAATTGAGCGCGGATCTTCCGCGCGATGAACTCGATGAACTCCCGACTCCGGCAGACCTGCAGTTCCATCAGCAATGACTGGCTTTCATGGATTGCAGCGCCGAGTGCGGCGCCGACGGGCTGTTCACGCCAGTCGACCGGAAGACCCTGCTGGTACAAAGCATGGCCGGTCTCGTGACAGATGGCCATCAACGACTCGAGAAAACTCGTCTCCACATAGCGAGTGGTGATCCGGGTATCGTCCGGAACACCACCACAGAAAGGGTGATGACTGACATCGAAGCGACCTCGATCGAAATCGAATCCAAGCACCCGCATCATCTCTTCACAGAGCCGACGCTGGCTTTCGATGGGGAACGGCCCTTCGAGAATCAGCGGCGCTTGCTGATGCGCCAGAACTCTGTCGAGCAGCTCCGGTAGAAAGGATTTCAGATCCTCGAAGATCGGTTCTATGTCCGCGCAGCGCAGATCGGGTTCGTAGGTTTCCAGCAGTGCATCGTAGCGTGCCAGACTCATCGCGTCTGCCAGCGCATCGGCCTCCTGCCGCGCCAGATTCACCACCTCAGTCAACAGCGGCAGGATACCCGGCCAATCGTTCTCAGCTCGCGCCTGCCGCCAGGCCTGTTCGCACTGCAGTGTCGCCAGGCGCTTGGCGCGGACCAGGTCTGTTGGGACAGCGGTTGCTTCCACAAAGGCTTTTTCGATGCTGATGAGATTGGCCGATTGCCAGGCGTCCAACGGGGCTCCATCGGATCGCGCCTTGTTCAGCAGTTCGCCGATTTCCGGATCCGATTCGCGCTCATGGATCACTCCGGAGAGCGTTGCCAGCGCGTAGCTGCGGGAAGGGCCGCCCCCCGGCGGCATCATGCAGGCTTCGTCCCAGCCGGTGATGGCCTGTATCTCCTGCAGTCGGGTAATTTCACGTGCTTTGGCTTCGAGTTCGGCGTAGGCAGACATGGGGCTCCTCAGGTTCTGTTCCTTATACCTCGGTGCCGCAACAGGCTCAACGCACCCACTCTCCGTTCAACATCACCCGCTGAATCGATCGGGTATTGCGAATGTCCTCGAGCGGATTGGCATCGAGCAGCAGCAGGTCTGCTTTCATGCCAGGCTGAATACGGCCCATCTCATCTTCCAGTCCGAAAAACCGGGCCGGCTGAACGGTTGCAGCATGCAGCGCTTCCAACTCCGTCAATCCGGCGTCAACCAGCAACTCCAGTTCGGTGTGCAGGCTCCACCCGGGTATGCCGAGACCGATCGGTGTATCTGTGCCGGCGCCGACGGGGACTCGATTGAGCTTGAGCCGGGAGACGAGGAACTGGCTCCAGTCGGCGAAGGTGTGATCGGCAAGCGGTGCCGTATCGCGCATCTGTTCGGCGCTGGCCCGCCATTGCCGTTGGGTCATCTC
>QIDL01000044.1 GCA_003228415.1 Gammaproteobacteria bacterium
TGCGCCACGGCAGCGGTCATGTGCGCCCTCTCCGATGCTCTGGGCGGGCATCTGTTCAACCGCACACCGGTGACAGCCGACATCATCGTCAATCATCTGGCAGGCCGGGGTCAGTTCTTCGGTCCGCTGTCGATCAATACCTTTTAGGGGGAACCATGGCCGCACATGACGTCATGCCGGATGTCGAACTCTTTCAGCCGCTGACGGTGGAAGACGCCGTAGCCCTGGCCGAACGCCTCGGCGGTAACGGTTGGATTCTGGCAGGAGGCCAGGATACCTACGGTTGGCTGAAAGATCGGGCAAAACAGCCGACGACTATGGTGGACCTCGGCAGCATCGAATCATTACAGGGTATCGAGGAGACCAGAAGCGGGATTCGCATCGGCGCCATGACCACCTTGAGGGATCTGAGCCGCCATCCGACAATTCGCGATCACTATGCGCTACTTGCCGAAGCCGCGGATCAGGTAGCCAGCCCGCAGATCAGAAACCAGGGCACCATTGGCGGCAACGTCGCTCAGGACACCCGCTGCTGGTACTATCGCCGTGGACTCGCATGTTATCGAGCCGGCGGTAACATCTGCTATGCCGACACCCCCGACGGAATGAATCGCGAACACGCCATATTCGGCGCCAGCCGCTGCGTGGCGGTAAGCCCATCGGATACGGCAACGGCGCTGGTGGCCCTCGATGCAACGATGGTCATCCAGAGTAGCAACGGAACCCGGAGCATTCCCGCGGAACGGTTTTTTGTCAGCCCGGCGGTCAACATCACTCACATGACGGTGCTGAGGGATGGAGACATTCTTACCCATATCGAGCTACCGGATACCTGGGCCGGCGCCGATTTCTACTTTGAAAAAGTTGCCGATCGCAATGTCTGGGACTTCGCGCTTGTCAGCATCGCCGGCGCCATGCGTATCGAAGGCGGCACCATCCGTCAGGCTCGATTCGTGTGTGGGGCAGTCGAGTGTGTGCCCCGTCGCCTCATCGAGGTGGAGCGTGCCGTGATCGGCAAGCCCAGGAACGAAGCCACCGCCAATAGTGTGGCGGCTCTGGCAAGCCGGGATGCCCAGCCCCTGAACTACAACCAGTTCAAGGCGCCCCTCATGGAAAACCTGGTCAAGCGAGCACTGCGCGCTTAAAGGAGTCGTCATGGATATCGCAACCGTAAAAGAAGATGTCTGGGGCCGCGAAGTTCTGCTCGGTGTTTCCTGGGATCTGTTGTGGGTGGTCGGTGCTCTGGCATTGGCCGCCATCGTCGTGCATCTGCTGATCATGGCCATCATGAGCACACCGGAACTTCCCTCGGCAGAGGGTCGTCATCTGGAACGCCACGAGGGCATGGACCGGGGCTTCCACTGGATCATGACCATCACTGTCTTCGTGCTGCTCTTCACCGGTGTGTTGCCAGTCATCGGCATCGATTTCTCCTGGCTGACCATTCACTGGATTGCCGGCATCATCCTCACCGCTACGATCGGATTCCACGTATTCCGCTCAATCTTCTGGCAGCGGCCGAAGGAGATGTGGGTCGGTAGCCAGGATTTTCAGGAACCCTTCGATGATTCGATCAAGCCTGGCAAGTACTCACTGGCTCAGAAAGGCATGCACCATGCAATGACCATAGTGGTCCTGCTGGTGATCGGTACCGGGCTGGTCCTCTTCGCGGTGATCGATACACCATGGTGGTCCAGATCAAATGCCCTGGCAGAGTCGACCCTCGGCTGGACGTTCCTGCTGCACGGATTGTCGACACTCGGTCTCATCGGGCTCATCGCACTCCACGTCTACTTTTCCGTCCGCCCGGAAAAACGATTCTACACGCGCTCCATGATTTCTGGCTGGATCTCTGAAGACGAGCATCGAGCCAATCACGATCCGGGGCGTTGGTCGCCGGACAAATCTGCCTGACAACGGCTCATGGAAGAACAGATCGGGATAGTTGAGACCGGCTATGAATTTCTCCTGGCGTATGCCGCACAGGGCCGGGAGGACGATGTCGAAGGTCCGGGGCAGAAATCCAGAGATGTGATCAGGGAACTCGATGCTGCGCTCGGGCAGATTCTAGGGGCCCTCGACTCAGACCAGCCATTCAATGATGTGCTCACGGAAGACATCGGCAAAACCAGAAAGGCCTTTACTCTGGTCCTCGCGCAACCACGCATCAGCAGCGAACTGGTGGATAATCTCAACGCATCCATGCACCTCAGAGCCGTGTTGACGGACCTGTTTCTGGTCAGCGAAGCGGCGCGTATCAGCGCCTCCTCATAGAATCCTGCTGCGGGGTGATCAATTGAAGCTCTGGCTCATACGCCACGCCAAATCATCCTGGGGAGAAGCCGGTGTCACCGACTTCGACCGCCCTCTCAACGGGCGCGGCAAGCGCGATGGCCCGCACATGGCTGCCTGGTTTGCAAAGCAGAGTGATCCCGCAACGTGGATCTGGTCGAGTAGTGCCCGGCGAGCGCTGGCAACAACCTGCTTCGTCCAGAGTGGTTTCGGTGTCGAAGATGGCGCCTTGACGGAACTCGACGAACTGTATCTCGCAGATTCGGAAACTTTACTGGACGTCATCAGGCGCACCCCATCGGAAATTCGAAGCGCAGCCGTGGTGGCCCACAATCCAGGACTCACCCACCTGGTCAACGTTCTTGGCCAGAAACCCGTTACCGACAACCTGCCTACGTTTGGCATCGCAAGGTTCGACTGCGCCGGGGACTGGCACTCGCTCTCGTCAGGAGCCTGCACGATGGAATTGCTCGCGGCGCCCAAGACCATCGCGTGACAGAAAACCCTCGAGATCATCACCTTCCCTCGTCCATAACTTTTCAGGATCGTTTCTCCCCATGATCGAGTTAGCAAAACCCGCAATAGACATCGGCCTGTATACCAACGACCGGGAAGGCCTTCTGGCGTTCTGGCAGAAACAAGCCGGCGTACCTTTCTCGGAACTGTTGCCGGTCGGTGGTGGTGTGCAACAGCACCGACACGCCATCGGTGATTCGGT
>QIDL01000313.1 GCA_003228415.1 Gammaproteobacteria bacterium
CTGGGCGCCGCGTTTCAGCTTGTCGGCCTTGTTCAAGAGAATCAGCACAGGCATCTCGGAAGGGCGCGCCCAGGCCAGAAGCTCCTGGTCGAATGGCTGCATCGGGTGGCGGATATCCATGATCAACACCACCCCCGTCAGTGCCTCCCGGTGAGAGAGATAGTCGTTGACCGATTTTTGCCAGTTTGCCTGGGCGGCCTTTTGCGCCTTTGCGTAGCCATAGCCTGGTAAGTCGACCAGGCGACCCCCGTTGACCACATCGAAGAAATTCAACAGCCGGGTTCGACCGGGTGTCTTGCTCACTTTTGCGGTGCGGCGGGAACCTGTCAGACGATTCAGAACGCTGGACTTTCCAGCATTGGAACGTCCCGCGAAGGCAATTTCCGGCCCCGCCTCTGGCGGACACTGCGAGAGCATGGCTGCGCTGGTTAAAAACCGGGCGTTGATGCGGCGGGCTTCTGCCAAGGGCTACTCCATGATTCTGCCGTTGAGTCGAGGGCCTGTGTCGGGCTGACGATTAGTATATAATCCGCGGCCCCGGCGCTGGCCGGTGGGTCAGACTGGCGCTCAATGCTGGTGGTTATGTCGAGCTGCTCGATGCGGAGCCGTTTATTTCGCCCCGCCCGGGTTGGTACCGCTCACTCTGGTAGCCCTCGCTCTGGTACCGGAGAAATCTGTCCATAGTAGACAAGTTACCATACCAGCCCGACGTGATTTCAACGAGAAGTGTATAGGATAAATCAGCGATGGCGTCACAACCTTTGAGCCCGGAAGTAACAGGGTCTCTACGAACAATCCTGTTTGCGGTGCTGGCATGGGTATCCATGTCAGCGTTTGGCGCCGGCGATCCCGCGGCAGGCCAGGCTCAGGCGGCGGTCTGTGGTGCCTGTCATGGGCAGGACGGAGCAACGGGCATCGATCCGAGTTATCCGAACCTGGCTGGTCAGAACGAACGCTATCTGTTGACCCAGTTGCAGATGATTCAGGCAAAAACTCGACACGCGCCGCTCATGGCGGGTCAACTCGTTAACAAAAGCGAACAGGACCTTGCCGATCTCGCCGCTTACTACGCCTCATTACCGGCCAAGATCAATCAGGCGCAAGGTGATGATGAGACGTTGGCCAGGGCAGAATTGATTTATCGTGGCGGTATCGCCGCTAAAGGCGTTGCGGCCTGTACCGCCTGCCATGCTCCAACGGGGGATGGCAACGGACCCGCAGGCTATCCGAACATCGGTGGGCAGCCGAGTGCCTACGTCATTGCGCAACTCACCCAGTACCGGGAGGGCGATCGGGAGACCGATGAGGCCTATGGTGGCATGATGCGCGGCGTAGCTCAGGGTCTCACCGACCGGAACATTGCCGCGTTAGCGGATTACATCCAGGGCTTGCATTAGGCGCATTGGGCTGCGACCGGGTTCACAACAGGCGAATCTCCGATTGCACCTACTTCACAAAGCGCGGTCTAATTTCGGGCTTGCCTGCCGCGGAAGATGGTCCTTTCGGAAGCATCTTCTTCATGGGCGGAGTGTGGAGCTGTGTGTGGATGCGCCGGCAGACACTAACCTTGCCCGGGTTGACGAGGATCGAACAGGTATTCAGATGATGTTAAAGATTGTTGCAGGACGCCTACCGGCACTGGCGACGTGGTTTCTGTTGAGCCTGGTGGTGCTACCGGGCGCCCAGGCTCAAGAATTCGAAGAAGGCACGCACTACGTACGACTGGCCGTACCTGTCCAGACGCTGGATGACACCAAAGTCGAGGTAGTGGAAGTCTTTTCCTATGCCTGTATCCACTGCAAGACTTTTGATCCGGCGCTGGAACAGTGGCGTGCAGGGCAAGTCGATTCGGTGCTGTTTCGGCGGGTCCCGGCGGTCTTCAACAGGACCTGGGCGACGTTTGCGCAGGCGTATTACACCGCAGAAGTTCTCGAAGTGGCCCAGGCCGTGCACACTCCACTGTTCAAGGCGATTCATGAGCAAGGGGTCGATCTCAGAGAGCCGGAGTTGATTGCCATACTGTTCGAGACCTTCGGGGGAGTCCCGAAGGAGGAATTCGATCAGGTATTCAATTCCTTCGGTGTTCGCAGTCGTGTGCAGCAAGCAACGGCCCGCGGTCGAGCCTACGGCATCAGCGGTGTGCCCACGCTGATTGTGGACGGGTTGTTTCGCACCGACGGCCAGATGGCCGGGAGCAATGCCATGATGCTCCAGGTGGTAGACCATCTGGTCGAACAACAGGCTGCAGCACGCGGGATAGACATCGAAGCACCAGCCGCGCCAACGGCGCCGGTCGGGCTCTCGGTGGATTCGGACTGAGCAAAATGCTAGACAGTCCACATTCTGTACTGCCCAGGACGGCTAGAATGCTCGCGAGGTCATTGGAGCAGTCGGCCATGCTCGCGTGGGCTAAGCGCGGCGATCTCAGATCGCCGGGGAATTCAGCGGTAAATGTACTGAGCCACTTTGAACCGGATGTGTTCGAAGAGGTGGCCGATCGCGGGCTCCGGTTTCTTTCCTACAATATCCAGGTAGGGATCAGGACCACCAGGTATCGCCATTACGTCACCAAAGGCTGGAAACACGTGCTGCCGCATGGAGGCCGCAACCACACGTTGAGACGCATAGCCGATGTGGTGGCCGACTATGATTTTGTGGCCTTGCAGGAAGTCGATGCCGGTAGCATCCGCAGCGGCTTCATCAATCAGGTCGAATATCTCGCCGAGCAAGCTCGATTCCCATATTGGTATACCCAGCTGAATCGGGATTTAGGCGTGCTTGCTCAGCATGGCAACGGTTTGTTGTCGCGGATTGCCCCGGCGGATATGGAAGACCATCGCCTGCCTGGTGCCATTCCGGGTCGCGGCGCCATTGTGGTGCGATTACCGTCCGGCAACGAAAGCGTGCTGGTGGTATTGCTGCATCTGTCGTTGGGTGAGCGCTCCCGCGCCATGCAGCTCGAGTATGTCAAAGGCCTCATTGACGGCGAAGAACACGTGGTGCTC
>QIDL01000530.1 GCA_003228415.1 Gammaproteobacteria bacterium
CCGCATCAGCCGAGGCAGCGCTCAAGGCCACCAGCACGAAAAACAAGCCCACGTATCGATTGTTCATAACATGACTCCCATTACACCTGTCACAATCAGCCAAAGAGTTCCACCACCGCCCGTTCCAGTCGATCGATGATAATACTACTGCCCGACACACCGAGAACATATCGGTAGAGACCACGATAGGCGGGTCCGGCGAACCTCGATCCGTCCTTTCGCGGATCGAACATCGAAAAGTGGCACGGGCACAGCAGCACCGGACCATCGGGAAGGCCGACCCCGTCAGCAGCCCGGGTGAGGATCTGTCGGTTTGACTCGAGATGTACCGTGCACGCTTCGTGCGGGCAGTTGCTGACATAGGCCACCAGCCTCGGATCAGACAGGCTGACCGGGTCGGCGGTCGTCCTGTCTGATGGCCGAGTTAATGGCCGAGTTGATGATCGGGAAGGCGGCATCTTCTCCAGATCCAGGAGCAGGCCGCCCACCAGTCGATCTCTGTCGCCGTATCGGAACCATGCTTCGAACGCCACTTCCCCGCCGCCACGGTCGAGATCCGCCCGGGAAATGACTACCGGTTCCAGCATCGGCAGCGTGTCTTCGATGGCAATCCCGGCCAGCCCAAGACCCGGGCGCAGCGCCATGGTCGCGGCAACACCCTTGATGAACGTTCTGCGTCGGTTGCCGCTCAACGACTTCGACCGGCAGCGTACAGGGCCCAGATGGCCTCGAGATCGTCTTCGCTGAGCGCGCCCATCCCGGCACCAGCCACTGCCTCTTCCAGGTGCGCCAGTTCCGCCAGCCCGAACACCACACAGGCAAGCCTTGGTTCCGACAGTGCGAAGCGGATGGCTGTCTGCGCTCTAGTGCCATGACGTTCGCCGAGCACATCGAACAAAGCCTGGGCTTTCCCGGTTTCGCCGTCCACCGTGTCTCCCGGGGTGAGGGGCTGTTCCCGACCGGTGCGGGTATCGGTGGCGATCACGCCGGCCGACAACACACGGATGTTCATCGCCGCCACCCCGTGACGTTCGCAAGCCTCCAGCACACCGCCAAAATCGTACACCGGCCAGCTCGAAGGCAGCTCACGCGCGGCACTCGGGTTGAGCAGATTGAAATACACCTGTGCGGAGGCGATGCGGCCACTCTCGATCACCCGTTTGATGCTCGGCGTCTCGCCCAGTGCTGTGATGCCGAAATGTTCGATCAGCCCCTGTGTCTGGAGATTTTCCAGCACATCGAGCACGCCGCCGGTTTTCAGCACTTCGTCTGCTGCGAGTGCACGGCCCCGGGTTGTCTCACTGATCTGGTTGTGAAGCTGCAATAGCGTGACCGACTCGCGCCGCAACCGCTCGAGGCTCGCGGTCAGACTTGACTCGATCTGACCGCTCAGGTCGCCGAGATGCCGGGTGTCGATGGAGAACTTCGTTGAAACGTGCACCGCATTCGCGCGATCGGCCAACAACCAGCCGAGCGCTTCCTCGGATTTGCCCTGGCCGTAGGCCGCGGCGGTGTCGAACCAGTTGATTCCAGCCTCGAGCGCCAGCTCGACCGCGCGCCGCCTGGTCGTATCGTCCTTCTCGATCAGCAGCCCGCCCACCATCCCGCAGCCGAAAACCAGCTCGGATACGTCGATTCCGGTGGTGCCGAACGGGCGCGTCTTCATCAGGGTGCTCCGTGAGTGGGTCCCCGCGAACCCGACGCCGGCGAGAGACGTCTGGCGTGGTGGGTCGATATTACTCCAATAGATTGCCAGGCGGTGGCGAGGGCGGCGGTAACGCGATCACCCGCATCCGAGTTTCACCAGTGGCGTGCTGGCTTGAGAAGGGCCTAATCCCACAGCCGCGCATCCGATGCCGATATCACCCACCTCTTCAGCGGAGCTGGACTACATAACGGTAGCTTGAGTCGCTCGATTCTGTTCTCAGAACAATCGGAGGTCCGGGAACTCATCTCACTCCTGAAACTAAGCCTTTGACTTACTACGCCAGTGACTTATTATATACCTTTAGAATTCGAGTGGAACGACGCAAAAGATAGGATCAACCAAAAGAAGCATGGTTTATCTTTCGCGGAGGCTCAGCAACTGTTCGAACGCATGGACTATCTCGAAATCTTCGACACCGATCATTCGGAAATCGAAGATCGCTTCATCGCGATCGGGCCAATAGATCGCGGACTAGTTGTCGTCGTCTACACCGAACCGGAAGATAACCTCATCCGAATCATCGGCGCTCGATCGGCCAGCAACCGCGAACAAGACCTCTACAGACTATATCGGACCAATACCAATGAGCGATGAGCCGGAGCTGACAGACACACAATTCGAGAGGGCGATTCCTGCCCGATTGAGAAAACGGCTGAAGCAGGGGTGTTTCGAGTCGGGCGAAGACATAGCCGCTCTGCGGCGATTCGTCGGCTTGACTCAAGCCGAGTTCGCCCGAGCAATTGAAATCAGCGTTCACACACTGCGCAACTGGGAGCAGGGTCGCAGGAAGCCGCAAGGGCCCGCTCTGGCGCTTCTGCGTATCGCCGCAAGGCATCCCAGGATTATTCGAGAGAATCTCGAGTCTGCCGCTTAAACTGCAAAGTCATTACTTGCGCTCGCTTGCACTCACCCACCAGGGGCCTTTGCCGAACGAAACAAGAGCCGAGACGCAAAAGCAGCAACCGCCGGCAACAATCATCCAGGTGGACCAACCCCACCTGTCCACCACCTGAGGCAGGCCGAGGTTCAGGAACAGGCCGGCCACCGGAGACAGTGTCGCGGTGATACCAAACGCGCGACCTACCCCGTGCGGGCTCACACTCTCGGCGGTCTCCGAGTAAAGGGCGCACCAGGCCGGATAGATGAACCCGGCAAAAAAGCCGGTGAGCGACCAGATCAGCACCAGCGTTGACTACGGGGCGTCCGCGGGCAACGACGCCCCCACGATGATGCAGGTCCCCGTGGTCACACCACCAAAAGCCACTACGGTTTTGCGCACCCGGAGCTT
>QIDL01000024.1 GCA_003228415.1 Gammaproteobacteria bacterium
GGACCATCAATCGCGTCGGCTTCGGTGCTGGCGAGTTAACAGGGGTCTCCTAGATCGGACATTTCACGTCCCGTATCGTCTTACGAACACTATACCTGGCATACAGATTTACGATAATCGAGCGTCTGGTCACTCTCCTGCCGGTCAAGCCGCCACGGTCGACGGTCCGGTTAGCAAGCAAGTTCAAGTAGATTCTAACTTCGTGAAAGGAATCGCAGGCGGCAGAGGGCAGCGGACGGTCAGCAAGCCATTGTGAACGAGCAGCATCGTAAAATCGGCCATGAGCTGCCGCTAAGACGAGCCCCGCTGATGGTGGGTCAGAGCGCTGAGTATTCCGCCTGGCGCATCCGCTATACCCTCAACATCGGTCATACGCGCGAGCCAAACCTGGCGGCTACGAGCCGCTCGCCACCTACGTGTCGTCCGACTCCGTTTTGAGTCCGAGCCCGGCATGCATAGGTTTGATAGGATTTGTCGCAAGTTGCTGATCGAACCACGATGCGAAGTCGTCACTAAATGCCGCCTTTGTTTCTTCCCACCACTGTCGAGCGCCACCGGAAGCGAACCCGGATACCGCTGAACGCTCAAATCCCTCGGTCAGCCGGGCGTCAATGAAACCCGATGATCGCTGCACAAAGACCGTTTCAATGCGACGAAAAGCCATCGTCATCACGTAGCCGAACCGCAAGATAAATCAGTGTCGCCCCCACCAGGGTTGCCCCCAAAACTTCGCCCACCGCACCAATCGCGTCCCAATTCATTTTCCTAATTCCCATTCGACCGACCGACAGACTACCCCAGGCCACATCGATCATCGAGTGTATGAGTTGGGGACTTCTTACCCATTCGATGGCCCCCCGTTGACCGGCCGGCGCACGCAGCACGAGTAAGAATCTGCCTAAACCTCAACGACCGCTCTAACCACCCGATGACATCGCGGCTTCCGCCTCGAGCAGACGTGCCCCTTTCAATATCCCCGGCATCGCGTAATTTGCTTCATGACAAGCATACTCATACATCAGATCGGTGGTTGCGCGCATCGGGATGGCCACGGTAAATGGGCTGGCGAAAGTACTGGGATCGTTGAGCGTATACTCATAGAGCAATCGGCCTTCCTCTACCGGCGTGAAACGCTCGATAAGGTGCATATTCTTACCCGATCCAACTCCGCCACTCTCCTTAATGTTGGCGAGGGTTACCGGTAGCTGCATGGTGGGTGTCTTGTCCGTGAAGTTGGTTGTTTCGATCACCAGCGTATTACCCTCCCAGCGACCCCGGGAATCACCCGACCAGCGCCGGATCTCCGATGGCAGATGCGGACGGCCATTCATCGGCACGATTCGCGCATCGTGAATCATCTCGGTGACGAGGACCACATGGTCCGGTGTCTGGACGATACGAAGGTTGTTGTTGTAGGCGCTCGGCGTCAGGGGTGGACCGGCATTGAAGCCGACCAGGCAGCGCTCCGACAAGCCCAACGATTCGGGACCTGTCGGAAGATACGGAGAAGGGATCGCGCTCAATGAAAACAGATCACGAACCGGCGGCGTGCGCAGAAGGTTCTGCTCCTTCATCCGCGCCATGGCAGCAGGCTTGATCTCCGGCAATCGGCCATTCGGCGGATCGATGATCAACGACGTACGCCGATCCTCATTCAGCTCCGTGCCCCAATCCCACCAGAACGTGTTATACGCTGCTTCGACATCGATCCGGGCTTCGCTGATGCGGTTGTCCACGTCGAGAACCTGCAACGTGTTGTGGCGAAATGCCTCTGCCTCCTCCGCGGTCAACACCGCCTTGTCGGCGAATTCAGGTGGGCGCTCGAAAGGCGTCAAGGTGCGGAAGTCCCAGACACCTTGAATATCCGGTGTGCCCCAGGAGGTGCGCTGCGGTTCAAACTTCGCGGCGGCAGCCTGCCCGGAGATGGAGACCAGGAAGAGAATCAGCGTGGCAACATAGCCGGCTCTGAAAAAGCGTGGTTTCATCTTGCGATTCCTCGTCTTTGTTCAGCAGAGGCAACCACTTCCACTCCTACCCCTGTAGAATCAGAGCATACACGCCAGGGTGCCGCTTACAATGTATCTTCCAAACTGATGACTCAGACACTGACTCGCGGTCAGGCACGACGATTCTACGATCGGCTCGGTGCCTTCCAGGACCGCCAGGCCTTTTACGAAGACAAGGCCCTGGATGTTTTAATCGAGCATGGCAAGTTCTCTGAAGCAAACCGGGTGCTGGAGATCGGTTGCGGCACCGGCCGCCTGGCCGCCCGCCTGCTGTCAGACCATCTACCCTCATCCGCGCAATACCTGGCTCTGGATCAAAGTCCCAGGATGGTGAGCCTGGCCCAGCAACGGCTCGAGCCGTTCCGTGAACGTGCGGAAGTCCGTCTGACCGATGGCGGTTTCAATTTACCCACCGCCGCAGACGGCGAACCGTTCGACAGAGTCATCACGACCTACGTGCTGGATCTCCTGAGCGACGACGACATCCGCGCCTGTCTCGCTGCCGTTCGAGGTGCATTGAGCGCCGCGGGATTGCTCTGCAATGCAGGGTTGGGCTACGGTTCGGGCGGCCTTGCCGTTGTCCTGACAACTCTCTGGCAATCAGCCTTTCGCTTGAACTCGCACCTCACCGGCGGTTGTCGTCCGCTGGAACTCGAAAATTTCCTAGAAGACTGGCAG
The DNA here is from genome assembly GCA_003228415.1 of Gammaproteobacteria bacterium. Classification (GTDB taxonomy): domain Bacteria; phylum Pseudomonadota; class Gammaproteobacteria; order Pseudomonadales; family Azotimanducaceae; genus SZUA-309. The sequence continues at coordinate 2,685 of QIDL01000024.1, forward strand.
GTCGTATATCGACGGCTCGTGGTCAGCGCCGCCATCACCTCCGAGGTGGTGATCGCCACGCCCGGGATCGATCAGGGCTTCAACGCTCGATAGAGAAACGGCAGACTCTTCTCCATCCGGTAGTCGATCCCGGAGTGATCGTCGTTGAACTCTTCATAGCGATGGGGAACACGCGCCTTCTTCAGCGCCCGTGACAGCAACCGGCAACCATAGTGAATGTGGTATTGATCACGCCAGCCACAGTCGATGTAGATGCCTTTCAGAGATTTCAACGCTTTCGCATGCTGGTTCACCATATGGATG
>QIDL01000596.1 GCA_003228415.1 Gammaproteobacteria bacterium
ACTCCCTCGTCCGCTCGAGCGGTGTGACCGTGGCAACGTCATAGGTACCCGATAAGTCCGGTTTGCCGCTCGGTGTACGGGGAATATCCGCCCAGGATAAGGAAGGCAGCAATACCAGGCCAATCGCCACCAAAAGCAGTGTTCGATGAATCATAGCGCCCCTCACCTGCCATTCCGAATCGTCCGACGATACGCTGTGCCGTCGGAAATTTCCGGCCGTTTACCGTTCGCTCCCGTCAGGCGCGCCTACCAGTAGAGCTGGCTGACAGGTCAGCCCTTCGCGCTATCGAACAACTTGCTGGCTTGTTTGATGGCTTCAACGATACCCTCCTCTGAGAGTATCGGTGCTACTTCGCGGGACTCATCGGCCAGTTCCAGAAATACGTCGTATACCTTGAGGGCAAAAATAGCCACCTGGGTTGAATTGCCGGGTGTTGCTCCAAACAGGGACTCGATGTGTCTGTCCACGAAGTCGGCCGCGAGTGCAACTGCCGAATGCTTCACACGATCGACTTCTGCGGAATAGTCAAACGTCCAGCGTGATGCCTGTAGAGCGACCAGCGGCTTGTCATTGTCACCGACGGAAATCTTTGCCGCCGCAAAAACCCGGCAATCGTAGTTACGGCAGGCCTGCGGCCGAACCTCATAGATCGAGCAGGCGCCATCGACCAGCATCGGACAATGACCATTCTCGTCATAGCCCATCAGCAGCGTCCCTCTGGACCGGCCCGGCGCCGCAAACAGGAGTTCCTCGGGAATGTGAGCGCGCGCCTCGGATTCTTCGAGGCCAACATGGATAAAGTAACCCGAACGGCAGCAGGCATTACATTCGCCGCAAGGCACATCGGCCTCACCGTTCACCGCCAGCGCACTCCGTGTGTCATGCAACCAGTCCGCGAAATTACCGGCAGCCAGATCCCGGTGGTCGGTGATATCTGCGAGGTTGAGCTTTTCGGAATCGTCACCCATGGACTCAATTTTCTCCCGGAAGGGGTGTCAGAGTTGGATTCATTCGACCCTGCGAAGACTATTCTGCAGGCGATCTCATGCCACCGCCAGCGCTCACTCGACCAGGACACAGCCCAGCTTCCTCAGAATGTTCGCGGTTCTTTCAGAAGAAAAACGCTAATCGAAAATCGATTTGATGCCTCGCACCACTTTCTCCGGCAATGACCGGAGACTCCTGGTGTCTTCCTGCAGCTCCAACAACCGCCTATTCCCGGGTTCGGCTCTCAGACCGTTATCCACATGGTGCTTGGCGGAAGAAAACTGCCGGTTCAGCAGATCATCCTCGGCGCGATCGGCATAGGTTTCGGCAATCTCGTGCAGCCCGTCTGCGGCGTCATCATTGCCTGGGTCGAGCGTGAGTACCTTGCGATAGTGATACAGAGCACTATTCGACCTGGGCTGGAAAAAGCGTTCATCATCGACCGCCTGTTCCGCCAGCCGCAGACTCTTCGTCACTTCCTCTGGTTCCATGAGCCAATCGAACGCAGAAAGCCCCAGGGGAACGAGCACAAGCAACGCGACCACCGCAGCCACATTCGGTATTTCTTTTGTGGTCCGCCAGAATCCTTCAGCGACCCGGCGCAAACCGGCGAAGGTATCGCTCACCAGCGCCATGAGCGGACGCGTAGCGGCAGCGCGCGGATTCGCTGCTTCGCCCGCCACCAGTATCTGCAGGTCTCTCACGGCTTCCACCATATCCGCCGCCGAAGCAAATCGATCCCGGGCATCCTTGGCCAGCATCCGGTTCAACAATGGTTGACAGGCACTCAGGTGATCGGGCAATCGAGGGGGTGGAGTCGACAGATGTGCGGCCATGGTCTCCACCGCAGAATCTTCCTGGAAAGGTGGCCGACCCACCAGCATCTCGTATAGCACCACACCCAGACTGTAGATATCCGTGCGGCCGTCGGTCGGGTGCCCGCCGGCCTGTTCCGGGCTGATGTAACAGGGGCTGCCGATGGTTGTGCCACAGGCGGTGAGCTTGGCGTCAATCCGCACATCCGTGGCAATGCCAAAATCGGTCAGGATGGGAGTGCCGTCACCGTGAAACAGCACGTTGGCCGGTTTCACATCCCGATGCACGACGCCTTGTTGGTGGACAGATGCCAGACAGTCGCCCACGGCCGCAGCGATCTCCAGAGCCTCGCAGCAATCGATGGGGCCTTTCTCGATCTTCGATGCGAGATCGCCGCCATCCAGATACTCCATGGCGAGATAGACACAGCCGCCCTCGACCCCCACGTCATAGATGGTTATGACATTGCGATGGTTGAGCGAACCGATGATCCGGCTTTCGTTGAGGAATCTGGTCTTGTGCGTCGGGTCATTGAAAGCATGAAGCGTTTTCAGCGCAACTTTTCGATCCAGGGACAGCTGGTTGGCAAGATAGACGGTCGCCATCCCGCCCCGAGCAATTTCCTGCTCAATCTCAAATCCTGAAATGCCGCCCGGTGCGGGCTCAGTGTCTCGTGCTGGCTCGCTCATGGAAAACTCCTCCCAATTCGCGAACACGAAAGCGATTACCTTCCTCGAGGCGCAGGTCTCCGCTCACTCGACGACCGTCCAACTCGACTTCTCGACCGGAAGCAACACATAGAAAGTAGCCATCCTGCTTGCGTTCGATGGTCGCGACGATGCCTGGTGTGAACAGCCCGCCGATCCGCAAATCGGCAGAGCGTCCACCGCCAATGGAAAGAGAAGTTTTGTCCAGTCGGACAACCCAGGTGCTGCGCTTGTCGGAAGACAGCGTCAGATAGGCGGGTCGAACACCCTGACTGAGTTTTGCGAGTGTGGCGGTATCCACCAGCATGGTCTCTTTCAGGAGCTCCTCGGGGGTTACCGCCGAAGAGGACACTCTGGTAGCGATGCCGACCGGAGCCGTAACCAGCCGCATCGAGTACTTGCCGGCGATATCGACCGCTTCGCCCGGCTTCAACTCGACCGTCCCTCTCTTGACGCCATCGGCCATC
>QIDL01000390.1 GCA_003228415.1 Gammaproteobacteria bacterium
ATGGCGAACTTCATCGGTGTCGAAGGGTCTTTTCCTCTGCGCCCCAGCCAGGGCCATAACACGGCAAACAACGGAGCGAAGACGATAATGGCCATAGGGTTCGCCGACTGATACCAGGTGGCGGGAAATGGCTCGGCCAGCAGGCCGTATATCGTGCGGTCGGTACTCTGAGCCGCAAACACGTTCATGGAGCTGCCAGCCTGCTCGAACGCCGTCCAGAAGGCGATATTGCCTACGAAGGCCAGAATCAGAATGACCACCACGCGCTGCCACTGCACCCGGTCGAGGCTGAACCCTGCGGGACGTTCCGGATGCTGGGCCCGGGCGCTTCTGTCGGGGGGAGAACCGATCCCCTGCAGGTAACGAGGTCGCAGGAACTGGTAGACCAGAATTCCCAGGATCATACCCACCGCGGCCGAGCCAAAGCCCCAGTGCCAGCCAACGGTTTCTCCCAGGGTTCCGGCAATGAGCGGCGCCATTGCGGCGCCAACGTTGATGCCGAGGTAGAAGATGGTGAATCCGGAATCCCGGCGCGGATCGTCTGCGCTATAGAGCTGCCCGACCATCACGGAAACACAGGGTTTGAAGAATCCGGTCCCGATCACGATCAAGGTGAGGCCGGTCACGAAGCAGATGAGCGCACCCGGGTCGGATTCAAGCGTCACCGCCCCGCCGATCGGCGAGGCAAAAAGTTCGGTCGCCGCCAGCGTCAGGTGTCCGCTGGCGATGATCCAACCTCCGATGAGCAGCGAGCGATGGGTGCCCAGCAATCGGTCGGCCAGGATGCCGCCGAATATGGGCGTCAGATACACGGCCCAGGTATAAGTGCCGTAGAGAAGATAGGCGGAGTCCTCGCTCCAGCCGAAACCGGGATTCGCTCCACCCTCGGCGCTGGACGCGACCAGATACAATACCAGCAAGGCGCGCATGCCGTAGTAGCTGAACCGTTCCCACATCTCGGTGATGAATAACACCCAGATAGCCGTTGGCTGGTTCATGCCGCCTCCGTGACATTGATGGGCCTGTTCGAGTTCAGGATGCACCCACGGTGTCACGAACTGCCGTCAAGCTGATCGCAGACGATATCACGGCCGGGTTTCATCGAGGATGAGCGTTCTCTAACCCGGTGTTCGCGGAAGCCTTGTTGTCATCCGCGATGCCACGAGGCTATCCTGCTCGACGATCTGATCAGAGAGAAGCGCATGAGTCGGCTGTTTGGTCCTGTACGGCAGAACGGTTACGTGGTCCGCGATATCGAGGCGGCTCTCAAGCACTGGACCGAGGTGCTCGGGGTAGGACCGTTTTACCGTATCGAGAAGGTGGCTGTTGAGGACTTCCGTTACAAAGGCACGTCGTCTGCTATCGAGCTGACAATAGCGCTGGCCAACACGGGAGATCTACAGATCGAGTTGATCGAACAGACCAATGACGCGCCCTCAATGTATAGAGACTTCCTGGCAGCAGGTAACGAGGGATTGCAACATCTCGCTTACTGGCCAGCGGATTTCGAGCAGGAACTGAATCACGCTCTGGAGTCTGGCTATCGAATCGGGCAGGAAGGTCGGATTGGTGAACCCGGGCGCTTCGTTTATCTGGAAACCGAAGCCCACCCCGGCACGGTCATCGAGTTATCGGATGTATCGGGGCCCAAAGGCAAATTCTTCGAACACATTCGCGCCAAAGCGCAGAACTGGGATGGCAACCATCCTGTCCGCATAGCGCACTGAAACCCTCGATCCTCGCGTTCCGGAGTGCTATAGAGCCAGGGCCCCTCTTCGGCTCGCGCCATCGCACGCCAACTTCACACTGTCCCGATTACGACGCCTCTGCGCGTTGCCTGAGGAACTGATCCAGCTGACGGTCATGCCGCGACGTCGCAGATAATCTTCCCGGTCGCACCCAGGGCTCCCAGCGGGTCAGATACCGCAACAGAGCATCGCTCTCGGAGGCATTCATCTCGACAATCCGCCGCGTGAAGTGTTCGTTGACGTAGAGTGCCTTTCTGCCTGTTTCGGGATGCAGCCGAACCACCGGATGGATGGCCATCTGCTCCGGATGGTTGTGCGGAAGAGCATCGTGCAGCGCGGTCAGACCGTCGCAAAGTTCCTGCATCGGCGGCGACAGTTCTTCATAAGCCTGATAAAGGCTGGACCACATGGTATCGCCGCCGGTATCCGGACACTTCACCATATGCAGAATAGACATCAGGGCGGAGGCCCGACAGAGCGGATGTAGGCCACCAGATCCAGCACATTCTCGTCGGTCAACGCCGGCCAGGAAGGCATCAACGCCGATCCTCCATAGGCGGCGGCACCATTCTTAATCACGTTCGCAAGGTCCAGGTCGGAACCTTTCTCCCAGTCCGAGTCGGTATCGAATTTGAATGCCGCCTGTGAAAACGGCCTGGGGCGCAGCACAAACTCCGCCGCACCAGGCCCGTCCCCTGCCCCATCCTGTCCATGACAGGACTGGCAGACGCTGGCGAAGAGGATTTTTCCTGCATCCGAGCTTCCTGCGGCATTGTTACCTGAAGAAATATTGCCAGCCGCGATTGCAGAGTCGGCGCACAGGATTACCAACAAGGCGATGAGTCGTTTCACAGCGTTTTACCCTCCAGGTCAAATTCCAATACCACCACCTCGAACTGCTCGAGTTCGATACTGCCCCGTGCCGCATGGGATATCCCGGTTCCGGTGACCGATACCGCATAACCAGCCGGCCGATCACCCCCATCACAACGTTCTGGAAAATCCACACCGACCCGATAGCGGCCCGGGTACGGCTCATCGAAACGGATCTCTTCCATCCGATGGTTCCCGACAGCAGGCGTGTTACAACGCACGTCGCTGACAATTCTGCCACCGGTTTCCGTCCGATGGTTCGCAAAGTAGACGGTCTCCAGCAGGGGATCGGTTACATAGAGATCCAGGTCGACGGCTGTGTCAAACGCCAGGCGGAAGACCACCGCACCGC
>QIDL01000574.1 GCA_003228415.1 Gammaproteobacteria bacterium
GATGAACAGTTCGATATTCGAGACCGGTTCCGGATCACCTCCGATTTCGGGTCGACCGATACGACTGGAGACATAGAGCACCTCGGGAAAGGTCATCACCTGCTCTTCCAGTTTTTGCGCAACACTCAAGGCGATCTTGAGACTGGAGGACGGGGCCAGAGTGACGCGGACGTTGATGGTTCCCTCTTCCAGATCCGGAACGAATTCCGTACCGAGGAAAGGGACCAGTGCCAGCGAGCTCAAAAACAGCGCCAGCGCCGAACCCACCACCCACCGGCGACTGTCCAATGCCCATTTGAGCGAGCTCCGGTAAAAAATCTCCAGTGGCCGCATGACCGGACTTTCTTTGTGTTTGACACCGGTGCGGAATGCGTAGGTCGCCAGCGCCGGCACCACCACCAGAGCCACCAGCAGTGACGCCAGCATCGCCAACACGATGGAGATGGCCATGGGTTGGAACAATTTGCCCTCGACACCTTCAAGGCTGAACAAAGGCGCGAACACAATGATGATAATCAACACGGCATAGAACACTGGTCGCCCGACCTCGCGGGACGCCTCCTGAATGCGCAGTGCGATGCCTCCGCTATCATGCTCCGCATCAAAGGGTGCGGGGGACCCACTCACGACCTCCTCTTCGAAACGCTCTCTATGCGTGGCATCCGGTGTGGTCAGATGGCTGAAGATGTGCTCCATCATCACTACCGAGCCGTCCACCATCATACCGATGGCGATGGCCAGCCCGCCCAGGGACATGAGGTTGGCCGACACCCCCCAGTAAGCCATGGCCATCAGCGCCAGACCGATGGAAACGGGCACGGAAATGAGCACCAGCAGGGTGGCGCGCAAATTCATCAGAAACAGCATCAGCACGATCACTATGAGCACAAAAGCTTCGAGCAGAGCCGTGCTGACGGTGGTCACTGCTTTGTCAACGAGATCGGCCTGGTCGTAAAACGCCTCCAGCGTCACACCCTCGGGCAATGCCGCCTGGATGGCCGGAATTCGCGCCTTGACTCCGTCGATTGTCGCCTTCGTGTTCGCATGCATGCGCTTGAGCACGATGCCGGCCACCACTTCACCCAGGGGTTCCGGATTACCGTTGGCATCGCGCCGCGTGATGGTCACCGCCCCCTGACGAATCTCCGGACCGAATGCGATCCGGGCGACATCGCTGACACGCACCACCACGCCATCCACATCCTTCAGCGGGATATTTCCGATGTCACGCAGGCCGTCCTCGCCACTGCGCACCCAACCCACACCTCGAATGACCAGCTGTTCGGCGCCGCGGTCCAGATACCAGCCACCGGAGTTCCGATTGTTGGCCTCTATCGCCTTGGAAATCTCATCTACACCGAATCCATAGGAGAGCAACCGATCAGGGTTCAACTGCACCTGATACTGCCGTACCTCGCCGCCGTAGGAGAGCACGTCCGTGACCCCGTCCACCGGCATCAACAACAACTTGACGACCCAGTCGTTGAAGCTGCGCAGGGTCTGAATGTCATAGCGGTCGGGGTCGTCGGTGCGCAATATGTACTGGAATACCTGCCCCAGACCTGAACTGTTGGGGCCCATTTCAGGAACACCCACCCCCGCAGGAATCTGTTCGCGCGCCGACTGTAAACGTTCGAATACCAGTTGCCGGGCGAAGTAGATATCCGTGCCTTCCTTGAATACAACGGTGATCACCGACAGTCCGGTCTTTGAAATCGAGCGCACTTCCTCCACATCGGGCAAGGCGTACATCACCGCCTCGATGGGAAAGGTGATCAGTTGTTCTACTTCTTCAGCAGCCAGCCCACGCGCTTCGGTATTGATCTGCACCTGAACGTTGGTTACATCGGGAAAGGCATCGAGGTTGAGTTTGGGCAGAATGAGGGCACCGGCGACAATGGCGGCCAGCAGGGCCAGCACCACGAGCAATCGGTTTTCGACTCCGAGGTCGATGAGCTTGTTCAACATGATTCATCAGCCCTTAATGGTTGTGTATTTCGAAACCGCTCTTGGCGAGTTCCGATTGGACGAAAAAGGCCCCCTGTGTGACTACCTTTGTGCCCGGATCCACACCCTCGATCACCGTCATGCCACCGATCGTTCGTTTTACGTCGACCTCCACCGGCTCGAAACGACCGGGTTCGTGTTCGACGAACACCACCCAGTCCCCGTCCGGGCTGCGCAGCACAGCATCCTCCGGCACGACCAGGGCATCGACCACACCACTACCCTCGATACGGCTATCAACGAATAAACCGGGGTGCAGGAGATCGTCGGGGTTGGCCACCTCAATGCGCACCGCCAGCGTGCGAGTGGTTTCATCCAACACGTGATAGCCCTGGATCACCCGCCCCTCGTACCAGCTGTCGCCGACACGAACCCGAGCCGATGTACCAATCTCGACACCCACTGCTTGCTCTGGCGTGAGGCTCGCTTCCACCCAGACCTGCTTCTCGTCGGTGATCTCGAACAGCACCCGGCCGGGTTCGACAAATTCACCCTCGATGAAGTCATCGCGGAAAACGGTTCCCGACTGCGGCGCGAGCAGCTGGAATGTGCCGTCGGCGTGCACGGCCCGTTCACCGGACAGCAACGCATCGATCTGGCTCGATGTCATGCCGTAGGCGTCGACCTTGGCCCGCGCCTGTTCCCGTGCGACCCTGGCTTCCGTATACCGGCGTTCGGAAACCGTTTCCCGCCCCAGCTTCCGCACCCGCTGCCACTCGAGTTCGGCAACTTGAAGGCTACCCTGTGCTGCGGCCATTTCGACGCTGGATAAGGTAATCAGAGGCTGATCTTGTGTCACGTAATCGCCGAGTCGGACGTGTCGCTGCACCGCCTGCGCCGTGATCCGTGGCGATACCTTACGGGTGAGATAGGCATTGAGTTTGACTTCACCAGGCGCAGCAATCTCCACCGCCAGGCGCCCTGTCTCCAGCGTCTCGACTACGATACCTGCAACTTTCATTTG
>QIDL01000282.1 GCA_003228415.1 Gammaproteobacteria bacterium
AGGTACATCGCATGGTTATCGCCAGGGATAAGCTTCGAAATACCGATGGTGGGATGTACTTTGGCTAGCCATAAGTTCACGTTCAAGGGGAGTCATGGTGCCTGACGGTAGATCAGCCAGGAGCAGTCTGCATCTTTTTACCCTGTTCGAGATTGAGATCCGCCTCGATCTCAGCGTGATGTTCATATTCGGGCTCATCGTCTACAGCCTGGGCGCCGGGGTGTTTCCGGATTGGCATCCCCAATGGCAGGCTGTAACGGCCTGGCTCACCGCACTCGGCGCCGGGCTGCTGTTCTTTGCTTCGTTGTTGGCTCACGAACTCTCTCATTCACTGGTGGCGCGTCGCTATGGTATTCGAGTGCCGCGAATCACTCTGTTTCTATTTGGCGGTATGGCGGAGATAGAAAGCGAAGCCGAGACACCAGCCGCCGAATTTACCATCGCGATAGCCGGGCCGCTCATGAGTCTTGCCATAGCGATCGGCTGCATGTTTGTGGTTGCCAACGCTCTGGGTACGACGGCGCTCGAACAGGTGGTGTCGGACCCGGAACGGGGCATGGAGGCATTGAACCCACTACTCACGATCAGTCTGTGGCTCGGGTCGGTCAACTTCATGTTGGCAATATTCAACATGGTCCCCGGCTTCCCGCTGGATGGCGGACGGGTGGCCCGGGCCATCATCTGGCGAGTGACCGGCGATCGAATGCGAGCGACCCGGCAGGCGTCGACGGCCGGAAAGTGGTTCGGCTGGATCATCATGGGGTTGGGGCTCTGGGAGTTGCTTGCCCTGAAATCGTTAGGCGGATTGTGGTTGATCCTGATCGGCTGGTTTTTGAGTCATCTTGCTACTCAGAGCTATGTACAAGCTTTTACGCAACGCATTCTGGAGCCACTCAAAGTACGAGACATCATGCGCACTCATTTCGAATCCGTGCCGGTGGAAATGAACGTCGGCGAGTTTGTGGACGACTGTCTGTTGAAGAGCAATCAGATGTTGTGGCCGGTGATGGAAGGAGGGCGCTGTATCGGCACGGTTTCGCTCGATGAGGTGTTACCGCTGCCGGTGGAAGATCGTCAAAGCACTGGATTACGGCAGATCCTCAGATCACTGGATGACAGCGGCGCACTGGATGCCGATATGCCGGCGACCGATGCTTCCAATGTTCTAGCCGGTTATGGTGATGGCGCGGTACCGGTGGTTCAGAGTAGTGAGGTGGTCGGTCTGCTGCGTGGCTCGGACATTTTGAAGTGGCTGACGATCAATCAGCCCCCCAGCTCGATTCCCGGCAGATAGTCCTTACAGCAGGCTCTCTGACTCATCAGATACGCGACATCCACGGCAGAATTCTTGCGGTGCCCGGAGATAGAATAGCGGGCGCTAAGAGCCATAAAGTGGCGCCTCGATGTAGTGAGGAAACGGAGGCACGATGAACCGATGACGGATAGCACAGCTCAACACGATTATTGCGAGAATTTGAGTCGCCATATCGCTTTGCGTGTGGCTGCGGGTGACAACGGCAAGGTCGGCCGTTTTGCCGAGCTTTTTTTCAGCCGTTTTGCGCCAGAGGATATCCAGGGCAGAAATCTCGAGGATGATGCCGGCCTGATGATCGATTCCTGGAAGCGGTTATCTGAACGTGATCGAGAAACCACCCAGATTCATGTCTTCAATCCTGTACATGCGAGGGACGGCTGGCAGTCCCATCACACAGTGGTTCGAGTCCTGCTCAGGGACATGCCGTTCGCCGTTGATTCGGTACTGATGGCGCTCTCCCACAATGGTCAGATTACCCATCAACTGAACAATATCGTCTTTGTTCTGGATCGAGACGATGATGGCATCGTGCAGACGCTTTCGGTGGATCAGGGCGGTGCAGAAAAGGAATTGCTCATCTATGCGGAAGTCGACCGGTTGGCTGATGAGGATCTCGCTGGACTGAAGTCGAGGTTGCAGAAAACGGTGACAGATCTGGAGGCGGTGGTGGCCGACTTCGGAGCGATGAAAGCCAAGCTCGAGGAAATCATCGAATGTTCCCGCACGGTGAATCTGCCGGAGGACGAAGTGGCCGAGGCACTCGCGTTCATGGACTGGTTATCGGCAGATATGTTCACCTTCCTGGGGTTCAGAGAGTTCGAATACGTAGGCGACTGCATTCGCCAGGTAGGCGAACCGCTTGGCATGCTGCGCCGGCGCAAGCCGGCCAGCGAGCGACGGTTGTCCGAGCAACCTGAGAGTACCAGGAACTTTCTGCTTGAACCTCAGCTCCTGGCGTTTTCCAAAAGCGGCACGAAAACCCGGGTACACAGACATGCGTATCCGGACTATGTGGGCGTCAAACGTTTCGATGAAACCGGCAACGTCGTTGGTGAATTCGGATTTCTCGGGTTGTATACCTCCCGGGTGTATATGGAGCATCCGTCCGGAATTCCGCTGGTGCGGCGCAAAGTGGCGGATGTCATTGCGCGATCGGAATTCGATCCCGGAGGGTTCGATGGCAAGGTGCTGGCCCAGGTGCTGGCTACCTATCCGCGCGACGAGCTGTTTCAGATTCCCCCGGCCGAGCTGTTTGAAACCGCAGTCGCGATCACCAACATCCACGAACGGCGTCGGATAAGAATCTTCACCCGCCTGGAGAGCTATGGTCTGTTCGTCAATTGTCTTATCTATATACCGAGAGATCTCTTCAATACCCGCGCTCGTCTGGGCATCGAGAAACTGCTCCGTACCACCTTCGGCGCAGAAGACCTGGATTACGACATCTATCTATCGGAGTCGATACTGGCGCGTCTGCAATACACCATTCGGATTCGTCCCGGCTCCACGGTTCGGTTCGACCGGTTGGTACTCGAACGCCAGGTTTCGGAATTGATCAGCGACTGGTCGACCGAGCTTTCCGCGGCCTTTGTCGTTGCTTTTGGTGAAACTCAAGGTCGCAGACATCTTCAC
>QIDL01000103.1 GCA_003228415.1 Gammaproteobacteria bacterium
ATTCGGCCTGGAATTGATTGGCTAGCAGCCGGCCCTTGACGGCGAACACACCGAGCAGCTGGCGCCACATTGATCCATACGCGGGTATAGTGGCGGTCCGATTACAAAGTCGAACCAGGAGTCAGAGCCTCAATGAAGTACGTCATTCTCGGAGCCCCGTTGTCCCCCTTTGTGCGCAAGGTGCGCGTTTTCTGTGCCGAGAAAGGCATCGATTACGATCTGGAGCCGATCACCCCGTTCGACCCGCCGCAAGGCTGGACCGACATCAGCCCGCTGGGCCGAATCCCCGTGCTGGCGCTTGTCGAAGACGACGGCTCACGGCGTTACCTGCCGGACTCATCGGTGATCTGCGCGTTCCTGGAGCAGATGCATCCGGATAAGCCATTGATACCCGTCGAACCGGTCGCCCGAGGCGAGATGCTGTGGCTCGAGGAGTACGCGGATTCCGATCTGGCGGCCTGCATCGGACTGGGGATTTTCCGTCCTGTTGCGCTGGCCGGCTTGATGGGTCAGGAGCCCGATCTCGCGCAGGCGAATCAGACGATCGAAAACGATCTGCCGAAATACCTCGATTACCTGGAGGCTCAAATCGGCGACAGGGAATTTTTCGTGGAAGACCGGTTGACGCTGGCCGACATTGCCGTCGCCACCTCTTTCGTCAACATGGCCCATTCCGGCTTCAGCCCGGATGCGACAAAGTGGCCGAACCTGGTGGCGTTCCTCGAGCGCATGCACGGTCGCGATTCGTTTGCCGGGTTCATTGCAGCCGAGAAAAAAATGCTCGGATAGCTGGCCGGCGTTTCAGGAAGCGAACTTCCGTAGCGAAGCGACCCGTTCGTCATCGTCACCCAGGTGTTCGGCGATGATCCGGACCACACGAGCGGCATCCAGCGTGCCGGCCGTGTGCATTTCCTCGATGTCGGCCCAGTCTCTGGCGCGGTTGAAGAAGGCTTTGAACACCGCCAGGTCCAGGCAGGCGATGAAGGGGATTGTCTCGTCTGCAAACTGCTCCCAGCGAATGCGCCCGGCCACTTCGCTGTGATAGGCGGTGGTGTTCAGAAACAGATCGAGCGGCGTTTTCTCCCACCAGAGTCGAACCTGACCCTCCTTGCGCAGGATCTTCCGGTCGTTACGGGTAGTTCTCACACCCTCCGGCATTGCCGCGAAAACCTGCTCGCACGCTGCCACATCGACAAACACGTTGATATCGATGTCGATGGTGCCGCGGGCCCGTTGGGTACACCAGGCCAGCGCCAGGGCGCCGCCGAACGCGTGGGGTAGATCGGCGGCCTCGAGGCAGCGGTGAACCTCGACGATCTTCTGTGCCAGATCAGCCACCGCCGGAGCCCGGAGCAGATCCGAACCGGGGGTAGTCCATGTGTCGCGCTACCCTGGCAGGAAATTGCGCTGCCAGCTTCAATACCTGCGCCAACTCCTCGCCGCGGCTGATGCCATCCTGCCAGCGGATGCGAGGTGAAAGATCGAAGTCCACGGCGAAGCCGCAGGCATCAAGCACCCGCAGAAACGTCACGATGGACGGACTCTTGGTGCCGCGCTCATAGGCGAGCAGCGTGGCATGTGAGGTACCGGCGCGCCGGGCCGCTTCCCGCAGCGACAGGCCCGCCCGGGCGCGGGAATCGGCCAGCAGGCTGGCGGCGATATCGGCGTGTTGGGCATCTGCGTTCATGTCGCCATTGTAGCGCATTGGGTTTCACAATGGTATCCGATTGGATACCATGGATGACGGCCTCGATCACGCCCCCGCCGTGGGGCGGGACGATCGTCGGACAACGGTCGATCTTGTGATGTGGGCGTCGGGCGAAATGTGCGCCAAGCCTCAATTCCGACCTGTCCCATGCCGGCGGTCCGACTTCCCGGGCTATCGTGCGCCTGACGACCCCACACCTCTCGCCAGGACGGTACAACTCATGTCGCAGGACACCGTAAAACCCGCAGTCTGGAGCCTCAGCGCTCTGATCCTGCTGAACACGATCCCTTTGTTCGGCGTGTTGAACCTGGGCTGGCAGAGCTTTGATCTGATCTTTCTCTACTGGATGGAAAACCTGGTGATCGGCGTGTTCACGCTACTCAGGATGCTGGTGCGTCCTTACAGTCATCCGTTGGAGCTGGCCTATCCACTTTTTCTTGCGCCGTTCTTTGCCGTGCACTACGGGATGTTCACATGGGTGCATGGCACCTTTGTGGTGTCCCTGTTCGGACCCTCCGGGTTCGATACCGGCTCGCTGCTGACCACTACGTTGCAGGTGTTGTCGTCCCAGGTGATGCTGTTCGCGCTTGTTGCGCTGACATTGCTGCAGGCGCTGGACTGGGTGCGTGATGCGATGAAGCGGGGGCTCGGCGCGGACAACATCAAGGATCTGATGGTCCGGCCGTACCGGCGAATTCTGGTCCTGCACGTGACTATTCTGGGGGCGGGATTTGCCTTGAGCGCCATGGATGAACCCGTGGCTGGACTTGTCATTCTGGTAGGGGTGAAGACCATCTCCGATGCCTGGCATTGGCGCAAAGACAGTCAGCGTGAGCAGGCGTTGGAAAACTTCGTGTTCACCCCTGAGCGCCTCGCTCAGATGCAGGAGAAGTTTCCCCGCCCGGTGGTCACCGTTAACGGCAGTGATCAGGAGTACGCGACCTTTGCCGAGCTCAAATCCTCCTCACATTTTCGCCTGGCACAGGCGGTGATGCGCTTTGTCGGCGCCGGCGAAGAACTGAAAGCCATGGATACCTATCTCGAAATGAAGATCGCCGAGGAAGAACGTGCCGAAAGTGGCTGGTCCCGGGTTGTGGAGGGCGAGCCTGCCTGAGAGGGGTGCATTGCTCTCGAAAAACGCGCCGGTCGGAGGTAACCTCTGGATATTGCTCTTCGTGAGCTGGCTTGAGTGATTTCGGACCGGTGGATTGCCCAGAACGTTTGAAAG
>QIDL01000256.1 GCA_003228415.1 Gammaproteobacteria bacterium
AATATCGACATCACCGTCATCTGCTTCAACAATTTCGGTTTTGGCGACACCGGAGGCCAGTTTGCGCCCACCACACCGCAGGGTAGTTATACCGCGACCTCTCCACAAGGAATGACGGAGGCCCCGTTTGACCCCTGTAAACTGGCAATCGGTGCCGGTGCCAGCTTTGTCGCCCGCAGCACCGTCACCCATCCGGCGCATTTGACCAGGGTTCTGGTAGAGGCCATTTCCTGGAAGGGCTTTGCCTTCGTCGAGATTCTGCAGCATTGCCACGTCTTCTGGGGGCGTCGCAATGGCATGCCGGAAGCCATTGATATGATGAATTTCTATCGTGACAATTCGGTTTTCAATTCCGCCAGCGTGCCGGAAGAAGAGCGTTTTGGCACGCCCGTCTACAGCGAAGGCGGCGAGCAGGATCTGCATTTTGTGCTGGGCACGTTGCACAAAGAGCCGCGAGCGGAATTTTCCGAGCAATATGCGGCCATGCGCGAAAAGGTACACGTCGACATGGCGGCGCAGGGCAGGTGATGGGATGAGGCAGGAAATTCGTATTGCCGGTGTGGGTGGCCAGGGCCTGGTGTCCGCCAGCGTCATTCTGGCCGAAGCGCTGGGGGTGATTCGTGATTTCGAAGTGGTGCAGACCCAGTTCTACTCGGCCCATATCACCGGCGGCTCGTCCTGCGGCGATGTGGTGATGAGTGATGAGAAAATCATCTTTCCATGGGTGCAGGAGCCTGATTTCTTGATCGCTCTGGCGCAGGATGCGGTCAATGAGCACGCTGCCGCCCTGCGGCCGGGCAGCAAAGTGATGGTCGATGACATCCTGGTCGACGATGTCTCGGGAATTCCGGAGGGCGTGGCAGTGATCCCGGTGTCCTTCACCAGCATCGCGGACGACGTCGGTTCGCGCCGCTGCAGCAACATGGTCGCTCTCGGGGCCTTCGCCAAAATGACCGGCTTGCTGGATCTCGAGCAAATCAGCTCGGCAGTGGCCGCGCGCGCGCCCGGAGCGAAGGATCTCAACAAAGCGGCTGTGGAAAGTGGCTACGATCTCGATCTCGCTGTATGACAAAACACGCCGAGCAATGAAAAACAAGCTCCGTGGCGCGCCTGTCGTCACGTGGCGAGTAAAAAGAGTGGGTCTGTGAAGAGACTGATACTGGTGGCCCTGGCCCTGATAACGATACTTGCGTCACTATCTGTCCTGATCCACACCACCGGTCTCCTGACGTTCGGTGATATAGAGGCTGCCCTGATCGCGGCATCGGAGATCAACCCGGTCCTGTTGGCACTGGTTGTGATAGTGCTGCTCGGCTCGGATCTGTTTATTGCCGTGCCAACACTCACTGTCACCATCTTGTCCGGCTACTTTCTTGGACCACTGATCGGAAGCTTGAGTGCGGCAACCGGTATGATCATGGCAGGACTGATGGGATACACGATCTGCTGGTTCCATGGCCCAAGGTTGCTCATGAAAATCTACAAGGACCCCGAAAAGCTCCAGGAAATGCGGGAGGTGTTTGCTGAACACGGAACCATGGTTCTGCTTATCTGCCGCGCGGTTCCAATCCTGCCGGAAGTCTGCTGCTGTCTAGCTGGTGCAAATCGCATGGCCTTCGGGAAGTTTCTGACTTTCTTTTCGATCGGAACGCTTCCGTACGCTTTTATCGCGGGCTATGCCGGTTCACTAAGTAGCCTGAGTGATCCGAAACCGGCAATCTATACGGCCATAGCCATTTCATTTTTGCTCTGGTTAGCCTGGTTTATACTGCTGCGTAGAAACAAACGCGACCAGACGATGGCCGCTCCATAGATAAAAACAATGCGCAACCTGTTGCTGGTCTTCCTCGTGTTGATCGTAGTCATCACTGTGGCGTCTCTTCTCGGAGGCTCCGCTGTGTGGCAGATGCTGGCTGGTTCCAGCACGCTTGACATCGATGGCCGGGCACTCATCGTGCGTCCATCGGCTGTCGAGGAGACCGCCGATGCCCACGCGGCCTCTTCCGGATCTCGCCCCTACTGGTCACATTACGGCGGTGATGCCGGAGGTAAGCGGTTCAGTCCTGCAAGCCAGATCACTTCCGAAAACGTAACGACTCTCGCTGTAGCCTGGCGATATCAGACAGGGGACCTTCGAAGTAAGGCAAAGGCGATGCAGGAAAGTGCCTTTGAAGGCACACCTGTGCTGGTCGAGGACAGCCTGGTGTTCTGTACTCCATTCAATGAAGTGATTGCATTGGATCCCGGTTCTGGCCGGGAAAAGTGGCGCTTCGATGCGGCCATCGATCTCGATCAGCGACCAGCGAATATGTATGTCTGTCGCGGAGTCAGCTACTGGCAGGATGGGCCAGACGCACGCCTCGAGACCTGCGGTACGCGCATTTTCATGGGGACCAATGACGCACGTCTTATTGCATTGGATGCCCGCACCGGACAACGTTGTGAGAATTTCGGTGACAACGGGCAGGTTGTCATCACGCCTGAGATACCGCTGCGCTGGCCGGGCGAATTTCAGATCACTTCGCCACCGGTTATTTCAGGCGATGTGGTCGTGGTGGGTTCGGCGATATCCGACAACTTGAGAGTAGCGGCGCCTTCAGGCGTGGTACGTGCCTTCGATGCACGCACCGGTCGGCCACGCTGGCAGTTCGACCCGATGTCTCGACCCGTTGGCGCACGGGCTCCATCCAGCGCAGCGGATGAGGAAAATCTCAGGGCCGGTCACGCCAACGTATGGGCGCCCATGTCGGTGGATGAGGAGCGGGATCTCATCTTCCTGCCGACCAGCAGCCCCAGTCCTGACTTTTATGGAGGCTTGCGCCCCGGAGAGAACGGTTACGCGAACTCCGTCGTCGCCCTGAAAGGGGCAACCGGAAAAGTGGTGTGGCACTTCCAGACCGTGCACCACGATGTCTGGGACTATGACCTGCCG
>QIDL01000368.1 GCA_003228415.1 Gammaproteobacteria bacterium
GGTGGCCACACCCGGGTCACCACCGAGTGCGCGGAAGTTCCGACCGACCCCGCGAATTCGAATGTCATAGTCGTCACGGGTGGTGGCTGGAATGAAGTTGACCATCTCGTCGGCGCCCTGGATGCCGAATTCTTCGAGCATCGATTCGCCGAACGCCGTGATGGAAATGGATACGTCGGAAACCGTGGATTCCCGCTTCTCTGCGGTGACCACAATTTCTTCGATACGTCTATCGCTTTCCGCTGCGAACGCAGGAACGGTAAACGCCAGAATCAGGCCTGCTGCAGCAGACACCAGATAGCGACATTTTAGAGACATGGGAACCCTCCAGTACTATGAGTATTCTCTGCAGGCTCCCACCTTCGCACGACTCCGCCTGTGCCCACCTGGCTTTCGCCAGGCCACCCCTGATCTCTACCGCCGACCGACTGAACGATCACGGTAACCGCAAATCCGGGTTACAACACCAGCACTTACCATCAGACAAGCGACCGAATGTTGCAACGCCTCCATGCGCCTCCATGCGGAAATGTGCTCAGTTCTTGTCTCAAGTCAACAAATTCCCGCTTCAAACTCCGTAAAGCCGGAATTGGAGTAGGCTAGTCGTTTGCCCCGAGCTCTCCAGCCAATGCGCATTCTGCTGACCAACGACGACAGTCACGACTCGCCTCTCTTTCTACTGGCTATCGAGGTGCTCCGGGAATTGGGCGACCTCAGCGTCGTCGTTCCCGCGCAGGAACAGAGTTGGAAGGGTAAGTCCATGACTCGTTTTGGTGAACTCTATGTGGATCGGATCGACCTTCGGGGTACCGCAGGCTGGTCGGTTTCAGGTACGCCTGCAGATTGCGTCAGTCTGGCGATTTACAACCTGATGGATGCACCGCCGGATATCGTGGTTTCCGGTATCAATATCGGTCTCAACACCGGCGTCGGATTCTGCATGGCCTCGGGCACCCTCGGGGCCTGCTTCGAAGCCAACATCGCGCGGATTCCTGCCATTGCCCTGTCGCAGGCGATGACCTATGAGGATCACAAGGCCTGGTACACGGAGCGGGTCTTCGCAGCAGACTCCTTGACCCGACTGGAAACCAACGCTCGCCGGCTGCTCCCAACGATATGGGAGAATTACGTCCGCACGCTCGACAGTCCAGTCACCTGGAGCTTCAACATCCCGGACCACTGCAAGAGCCTGGAGTTGATCAAAACACGGCTTGGGCAGACTTTTTATCAGCAGTGTTTTTCGCAGCGCGGTGATCAGTACTACCACGACCTGCAGCGATTCGAGATTGACCCATCGCCGGATTCCGACCAGTCAGTGGTCTTCGCCGGAAAAGTGAGTGCGACACACATAGATATCGGTGAGATCGGACAGGGAAGGCACGAATGAGCCAGCCATATCCTCAAAACCGGGTGAAGCTGTGATAAAAGACAGATTTACAGGGATCGGAAGATAATGAAAGCGGCAGTATTTCATGGTGTGCGGGACGTCAGATTCGAAGAGGTCGACAAGCCTGGCTTGAGCGAGGGTGAAGCCTTGCTCCGAGTGAAGGCCTGTGGGATCTGCGGCTCGGACCTGCACACCTATCGCGAAGGCCTGTTTCTCGGCCTGGGCCTGCCCACGGAGACAGGCCGCATTCTCGGGCACGAATTCAGTGGCGAGATCGCCGAAATCAACGGACACATCGAAGGTGTCAACGTGGGCGATCGCTTCACTACCGCCGCGATGGGCGCCAACGCCGAGTATCTGAAGATCACCGCCGAGACGGCGCGCTTCCTGGTTCCCATTGCTGATGGCGTGAGTTTCGTGGAAGCGGCAACCACCGAGCCGCTGGCGACTTCGTTACATGCCACCAACCTCGCCAACGTGCAGGACGGCGAGACCATCGTGATCATGGGAGCGGGGATCATCGGTCTCGGTATTCTGCAATGCATCAGGGCTGGATCATCGGCGAAGACCATCGTGGTGGACCTGTCGAATAAGCGCCTTGCGCTGGCTCTGGAACTGGGGGCAGACAAGACCATCAACGCCCTCGAATGTGACGTACAGGAAACGATTCTGGGAGCTTCGGATCAGCGCCTGGCGCTGGTGGAAGCGCCGGAGGGAGTCGCCAATACCGTATTCGACTGCGTGGGCGCCACCAGAAACTTCACCGGTGTCAGCGTGCTCGAACAGGCACTGTCCATCGTAAAGCCAGACGGCAAGGTGGTGGTGGTAGCGGTATTCGAAAAACCGCTGGAAATCGATCCCAACATCATCGTCCGCAAGGGTATTCGACTGTTCGGCTCCTGGGCCTGGACACGGGAGGAGTTCGTGCAGGCGCTGGCGTTGATCAGTTCGGGAAAGATCGATCGCAGGCCGTTGATCAGCCATGAATTCCCTCTGGAAGATGCCAGCGAAGCCTACGAGACTCAGGCGAACGCAGACACGGCGATCAAGGTCATGTTGATACCGTGACGCTGTGTGCCCATGGCTCGTAGAGTATAGGAACCAACGTACCCGACAACTGCTCGTGGTAATTCCCCGAGACCGGGTACATGCATCACCAGACGGGAGCAAACCATTGAACTATCAAGATTATCGGCACCTGAAATTCGATCCAGAGGAAAATGGCGTTCTGCTGGTGACCATCAACCGGCCAGAAGTGATGAATGCGACCAACGCCAGGCTGCACTACGAACTGACACAGGTGTGGGGCACAATTGGCCGGGATGACGAGGTGAATGTCGTCGTTATCACGGGTGCTGGGGACCGCGCTTTTTCGGCCGGTGGAGATCTCGAGTGGATCTCGGAGATGGTCGGGAACCCCGAGGTAGTGAACAGCGTGCAACGGGAAGCGGGCGATATCGTCTACAACCTGCTCGGGTTCGAGAAACCGGTAATTTCCGCCATAAACGGCGTGGCGGTTGGAGCGGGTCTGGCTGTTGCC
>QIDL01000015.1 GCA_003228415.1 Gammaproteobacteria bacterium
CCGCGTCTCCCATCACTCTGCCACCGAAGCCGATGACCCGACCTCGGGTATCGCGGATGGGAAAGACGATGCGATCCCGAAAGCGATCGTAGACGTTGCCTCTATCGTTCTTTATCAGCAGACCCGCGGCCAGCAGATCGGCTTGAGTGATATCGGCATCGTGGCGGAATGCTTCTTCGATGGTATGCCAGGCATCCGGCGCGTAGCCGATGGCAAAGTCACGAGCGACGATGCCGGTCAGCCCCCGATCCTTCAGATAGGCCACCGCCTTTGCCGCACCTTTGAGCTCGGCTCGGAACAACTTCTCCGCTCGCGCCAGCGCCGTGTAGAGCTTTGTGTGATCTTCCCGGCCGCGACCTCGCTCCGCCTCCCTCGGAACTTCGACACCGGCCAGTTTCGCCAGCGTTTCCACCGCCTCGACGAACTCCAGGCGGTCGTACTCCATGAGGAAGGTCAGCGCGGTACCCGACGCATTGCAACCGAAGCAGTAATAGAACTGCTTGTCTGGTTCCACGCTGAACGACGGAGTTTTCTCGTCGTGAAAGGGGCAGCAGGCCTTATAGTTACGCCCGCCTTTTTTCAGGCTCACCCGCGCATCGATCACATCGACGATATCGGTGCGGTCCAGCAGATCGTTGATGAAGGATTGGGGAATGCGACCGGCCATAACCGCCTAACTTAACCCTGATCTGACAATAATGCGCGGGCCCGGACGTTAAGGGCCCTTCAGCGCCCGTAGTTGTCCTCGAAACGAACGATATCGTCCTCACCCAGGTAGGCGCCAACCTGGACCTCGACCAGTTCCAGAGGCAACTTGCCTGGATTCGCGAGCCGATGACGAACCCCGAGAGGGATATAGGTGCTCTCGTTCTCGGCGAGCATGAAAACGTCTTCGCCTCGAGTCACTTCCGCGGTACCGCGCACCACGATCCAATGCTCGGCGCGATGATGGTGCATCTGCAACGACAGCTGCTCACCCGGCTGCACCTTGATCCTTTTGACCTGGTAACGCTCACCCTGCCCCACCGACTCATAGCTGCCCCACGGCCGGAACACCTCACGGTGACTGAGATACTCTTCGCGCTGGTCGGCCTTGAGCCGATCCACCAGCAGCTTGACCTGTTGCACGTGATCTTTGCTGGCGATGAGCACGGCATCGGTGGTTTCCACGATCACCAGATCCTCGACGCCGATGGTCCCCACCAGCCGATCATTGGCCAGCACATAGGAGCCCCGAGTCGCGACGCTCACCACATCACCTTCGAGGTGGTTACCGTCCTCATCTCTCTCGGAGGCATCCCAGATCGCCGACCAGGAACCCACATCGCTCCAGCCAAACACCACCGGCACGACCTGCGCCTTGTCGGTTCGCTCCATGATCGCGTAGTCGATGGAATCCGCCGGACAATCGAGAAAGGCCTTACCCGGGCGGAAAAAGTCCATATCGACGGTTCCGTCCTTATAGGCCCTGGCGACGGTATCCGCCATGGCCGGCGCCAGCTTGAGCATCTCGTCAAGATAGACCTGAGCACCCAACACGAACATGCCGGAGTTCCAGAAGTAATCACCCGACTTACAGTAGTTCTGAGCCGTCTGTTCATCCGGCTTTTCCACGAAGGAACCCACCGGACAGGCATCGTTCTCCACGGCACCGGGCGCTTGAATGTACCCGTAGCCTGTTTCCGCATGGGTCGGGACCACCCCGAATGTCACCAACCCACCGCTCCGAGCGGCTCGGGTTGCCGATTCGACCGCGCGGGCAAACTCCACCTCGTCCTTGATCAGGTGATCCGAAGGCAGCACCAGCATCATGGCATCTCCGGGTATCGCCAACGCAGCCAGAGCGATCGCCGGGGCCGTATTGCGCCCTTCGGGCTCCAGAATGATCTTCCGCCAGGGCAAATCGAGCGCCCGGCACTGCTCGGCAACCAGAAACCGATGCGCTTCGTTGCAGACGATGACAGGCGGTTCGTCACTCACCAGACGGGCTCGGGTGAGGGTCGCCTGTAACAGCGACACCTCGGAAAACAGCGCATGAAACTGCTTTGGAAACAGCTCCCTGGACAACGGCCACAAACGGCTACCGGTACCACCCGCCAGGATCACGGGAATCAATCGCGACATGGGTTCTTATTGCTCAGAAGAGGCTCGCAAAGATACTACAATTCGATGCGTTGGCCGTGAGGATATTGTCAGTGTCGGCAACTGCCGGATTTCAGAATGCTGGACAGGAACCGGCTACGAAAGACGCGCCTTGACCTTGCCGCTGACCACCCCCATGTCGGCGCGGCCGGTGACTTCGGATTTGATGATCCCCATGACCTGACCCATGTCCTTCATGGTGCTGGCACCGGTGTCGCTCACAACCCGTTCGATCAACGCGTCGAGTTCACTCTCGGAAAGCGCTTCCGGCATGAAGGACTCGATCACGGTGATCTCAAAGCGTTCCTGATCGGCCAGGTCCATCCGCTCGGCCTGCTCGAATTGAGTCAGTGAGTCGCGCCGTTGCTTGAGCATGCGATTGAGAATACCCAGAACGTCCTCATCGCTCAGCTCTCGGCGCTCATCGACCTCGACCCGTTTGATCTCCGCATTGACCATACGCAAAGTCGCCACTCGCGCTTTGTCCCGCGCTTTCATGGCGACTTTGGTGTCTTCGGATATCCGGGCCTGTAACTCGGCCATCAGCAGGAGGGATCTAAAATGACTTTTCGAAGCGGCGCGATTCGCGCTGCAGCTTTTTCAGGTGACGCTTGACCGCGGCGGCGGCCTTACGTTTGCGCACGGCCGTCGGCTTCTCGTAAAACTCACGGCGGCGGACTTCCGACAGCACACCGGCTTTCTCGCAGGAGCGCTTGAACCGGCGAAGTGCTACATCGAAAGGTTCGTTCTCTTTGACTTTAACGCTGGGCATCTATT
>QIDL01000085.1 GCA_003228415.1 Gammaproteobacteria bacterium
CCCAGTGGCCGGATACCGGCGCACCGCCCATGGACCTCTGGGAGGTGGACGTCCGGCGTTTCCAACCGCATCAGAACGAAACTGCTTACCTGGAAGCCCGCACGGCAGAGAGCCTGGGGTTGCTCTACGCCATGCACTGGCCGTTTCAACAGTTTGAAAGCGCCCGGGACCAGCGCCGCTCGCCCCTGCATGAGCGTGTTGCCGCAAGGGGCGCGTGTTTCGGTGAGTTGGCCGGTTGGGAGCGTCCCAACTGGTACGCGGAACCGGATCAAGCGCGATGCTACGAGTACAGTTACGGGCGTCAAAACTGGTTTGCCAACGCGAGGCGGGAACACGAGGCAGTTCGCTCAAATGTTGCGCTCTTCGATCAGACAAGCTTCGCCAAGTTTCTGATTTCCGGACCCGCGGCATGCGCCTTTCTGAACTGGCTGTGTACCGCAGAAATGGATGTCGCCGTTGGCCGAATTGTTTACAGCCAGTGCTTGAACGAACGCGGTGGGATCGAAGCAGATGTGACGGTGACCCGGGTCTCCGTCGATGAATATCTGTACGTCACGGCTGCCGCTTGCGGCGTGCGCGATGGTAGCTGGTTGAGCCGACACAGCGCAGGCTTCGATGTCGCAGTGACAGACATCACCGAAGCATATGCGGTGCTGGGACTGATGGGCCCTGAGTCACGAGCAACGCTCAGCCCGTTGACGTCCGCCGACCTTGGCCCGGCAGCTTTTCAGTTTGCGACGTCGCAACTGATCGACGTCTCTGGCGTACAAGTCCGTGCCAGTCGCATCACCTACGTGGGAGCGCTCGGCTGGGAGCTCTACATACCCTGGACAGATGCAGCGGCGGTATTCGATGCCATCGCTGGCGATGATCTGACCCTTGCCGGGTACCACGCGATGGACTCCCTGCGCATCGAGAAGGCCTATCGGCACTGGGGTCATGACATTGGCGATGAAGACACCCCGCTGGAAGCCGGTCTCGGCTTTACGGTGGCCTGGGACAAACCTGAGGGATTTATCGGACGCCAAGCGCTGATCGCACAGCGGCAGTCGGGTGTTGCCAAGCGGCTGGCGCTGTTTGTGCTGGAAGATCCCGAAGTACTGATCTACCACGATGAACCCATCTGGGCGGACGGTCGTCCGGTCGGTCGAATAACCTCGGGTGCGTATGGCCACAGTGTTGGGGCTGCGATCGGCTTTGGCTATGTCCATGGGGAAGAGCCGTTTACCCTCAAGTCACTCACGGACAGACGCTTTGAAATTGAAGTGGGTGATGTGAAATACTCAGCACGTGTCGGTACACGTGCTGTATACGACCCCGGGCACCGACAGATCAGATGACGCGGCAGGTTTCGGAATCAACCCGCCAGGTGTGCGGGTGCCGGAGTCGATATGATCTGGATCAAATTGAGGGTTCCGCAGTGCATATAGAGTAGGTAATATCTGGTTGTGCGCGTCCGAGTACAGGGCGTGAAAAGAGACCGGATCAGAAACCGGAACGGAGGGGAAATTGCGTGGTTGAGATCTTACAGGCGCTCGAAAACAGCGGGTTTTCCATGTGGGTGAAGGAGTCATCCACGGCGTACGTCGCAGTTCTGGCCTTTCATACAATTGGTCTGGCGTTTCTGGTCGGGATCAGCGGGGCGACCGCTGCGCGGGTTCTCGGTGCCGCTCGGAGCATGCCGCTCGAACCGATGCAGGATTTCTTTCCCCTGATGTATGCGGGTCTGGCGATCAACGTGTTCACGGGATTGGTACTGATCTGCTTGTACCCGGTGAAGTACGCCACGGATGTGGCCTTTTATATCAAACTCGCGGCCATTGCAGTTGCCGCCTGGGTTCTCAGGAAACTGCGCATCCTGCTCTACGAGAGTGAGGCAGACGCAGATTCGATTGCCGAGACCAGACCGGCCAAGGTATTGGCTGTCACGATGCTCGCGGCCTGGCTCATCGGTATCGTCGCGGGTCGCGTGACGGCCTATACGGTACCGACAAAGATCGCCACCGCAGGTGCCGTCATCGTGGTGCTGATCATGGTATTGCTGATCGGCTACGCGATTCGCCAGTTGGGAAAGGGTAGATCGTCGCAGCAGAATGTCTGAGATAACTGTCGGATACTAGGAAGAAGGAGGCGCCGTGTTTGGACTGCCCGAAACATTTCTCCAACTGACCTTCGTCGAAGAGTTCATCGCGGCCTATCGATGGGTCTGGCCGTTGAGCGAGGTTCTGCATTTCATCGGTCTCATCCTGCTGGTCGGTATCGTCACCATCCTGGACCTGCGTCTGTTGGGCGTGGCCAAGCGCATGCCTGTCGGCCCGTTACAGCAGCTTCTGCCCTGGGCGGTGCTTGGGTTCTGTCTCTGTGTCCTCACCGGCCTGCTTTTTGTCACCGGGTTGTGGGCCAATGTGAAGACCCACCCCATGGAAGCCATCGCGTACGACCCCTACCTGCAGTTGAAGCTGGTGTTCATCGGGCTGGCCGGCATCAATCTGCTGGTCTACTACCAGACCGGCATGGCCAGGGCGATGGACGGTCTCCGGGCAGGAGATGATGCACCGCCAGGCGTCAAGATAGTCGCGGGTGCTTCGCTCGTCCTCTGGATCGGTGTCGTGTATTGGGGTCGACTGATCCCATGGGGGCTTTAGATGCAAGACTCGGAATCTCTCGAGGAACCTCGACCGTCGAAGCCCTGGCGCACCGTTGCCATATTGCTGATAACGGCGGCGGTTGTGTTCATCACTGTCACGAGTCAGTTGATGTACTAGACATAATGTTTAGTGCCCGGTAGCCGCCCATTCAGGCAAAAACTCATCCGGCAATGCTATGCGTGGCTTCCCAGAAGCGTTCGATGGCGTCGATATGAGCATCCGGCGACAGTCCGACATTCATGGTGACAACGGCGGCATGCGTGACAC
>QIDL01000086.1 GCA_003228415.1 Gammaproteobacteria bacterium
GCTCGTAACTCCAGGCGGGGCAAGCTTGTCCGTCGACAAACTCTGCGTGGAACCGGATGGAAGTTCATGCACGGTTGTGGTTCGAGCGGAGGACATTGAGGTTCACGCGAAGCGACTCGATACAGAGACGATGACTGGTGTCGAGGGCAGGGTGGTATTGCGGCTGTTTGAGGGGGAGGCTGTTTACTACGAGGTCGACGTAGCCGGCTTCGAGCGGCGGCTCAGGGTGGCGTGCAAATCCGGAGCATTCGCTCCCGGCGACCAGCTGTGGCTGGCCTGGCGCCGCGATCGCATCTGGGTTATCGGGGAGCAGACGCGTGCACAAGATTGACCAGCCGAATCGTGATCCCGACGTCGCGGTTGGCTGGCGGATTATAGACGGGATCATCGCCCTTAGAAGTCAGCTTAGGATCGACCGGCTCGGGCGAGCCCGTCCCTACCTCATGCTGGCTCCCGCCGTTTTGCTGGTATCGCTGCTGGGGGTCGGGATCGTGTACCTCGGGTGGCTCAGCATCCATGGCTTCGACACCTTTTTGCTTCAGCAGGGGCCGCTCTCACTGGAGCAGTATCAGCGGCTGGTGGAACCACCCTCCGGAGAGTTCTACCTGCGTACTCTCAATCGCACACTGGTGTTGTCGTTCCTGGTCACAGCCGCCTCCATCGCCCTGGGTCTGCCGGTGGCCTATTTCATCGTCCGGACCGGCAGCCGCGCCCTGCGCGTCCTGACCCTGGTGATACTGCTGGTGCCTTTCTTGATGGGCGAAATTGTACGCACCTTCGCGTGGTATCTGGTCCTTGGGAACCGTGGCCTGCTGGGGTGGTCCGCATCCCTGTTCGGGTTCGAGTCCGGCGGGATACTGGGTACGCCGCTCGCCGTCTTCATCGGTATGGTGCAGGTCTCGGTGCCGCTCGCGGCCCTGCTGATCCTGCCGGCGGTGCGTCGTATCGACCCCGATCTGGAGCGCGTGGCATCGACCCTCGGCGCCTCGCCGAGCCGGGTGTGGGGACGGGTGCTGATCCCGCTCGCCTGGCCCGGTCTGGCGGCCGCGACCGCGGTCGTGCTGCTGCTCAACATTGCCGAGTACGACATGCCGGCAATTCTGGGGCTGGGCAGGCTGCCATTCGTCGCCAACGTCATCGGAGACATTTATACACTCCAGCAGAACCTGTATCTCGGCTCGGCGTTCAGTCTCGTCCTGCTGGCCATCTCTACCAGCCTGATTCTGGCGCCGCTTCTTCTCATCTGGTTCCGCCGATGGCTGGCCGGGGCCAGGCGATCCTGATGGGCCGCGTCGTCCGTGCATCTCTGGCGTTGGTTGTGGCGATTGTCGCCGTGCCTTTGCTGATCGTCGTAATTGCATCGGTGAGTGGCGGTGAGAGACTGACGTTCCCGCCGGAGAGTCTCTCACTAGACCCATACCGCGCCCTGCTCGGCAACGAGGAGATTCGCAGCGCGCTGGGCCGCAGTCTCATCGTCGGCTTCGAGGTGGTTGTAATTTCCCTGATTGTAGGCGTTCCCGCGACCATTGCCCTGGTCCGGTACCGGATCCGGTTTCGTACTGGTATTGCGTTGTACATGATCCTCGGCGTCGCGACGCCGCTCATCGCCTCGGCATTCGCGTTCCTGGTGCTCTCAACCAGGGCGGGTGTACTCGGCTTGCTGTGGCCGATATCGGTGGGTGTTGCGATCGTTAACCTCCCCTTCCTGATGTTTTCGGTGGCGTCGTCGCTGGCCAGCCTGGATCCGCGGCTGGAGGAGGCGGCGGCTACCCTGGGCGCCGAGCAGGTGCAGACCTTTCTGTTCGTCACCCTGCCGGGAATCATGCCCGGTATCCTGTCGGGCACGATCATGGTTTTCGTCCTGGGCATCTCGGAGTTCGTTATCTCCCTGCTTCTTTCTACGGTGAGCATCCAGACGCTTCCCATCGCCATGTTCGCCAGCCTGCGCGGCCCGCCGCCGCCCGAGATAGCCGCCGCCGCGGGCCTGTACGTGCTGGCCGCGCTGATGGTGGTTCTCACCCTGACCAGTCTGAGAAGCACCGAGCAGTTTTTTTATCGTTCCGATTGAAAGCACTTGTCCCCGGCTGGGATCAACGACAAGATTTCGTCGCAGTTGTTGACCTGTCCATTGCAGCAGTTTTCGAGCATGAACCGGATAATATCGCCCACGGCGTCAAGTTTAGCGGCATAGTGAATTTCTCTTTGATGTCGGGTTGATCTCAATAGTCCCGCCCGCTTGAGAATTGCAAGATGACCCGAAAGCGTTGACGGAACGATATCGAGTTGACGCGAGATTTCACCAACCGGGAGTCCGTTCGGTTCTTCCCTTACCAGCAAGCGGAATACGGCCAACCGGGATTCCTGTGCCAGCGCGGTGAATGATTCTATAGCCTGTGCCTGATTCATGTGTGACTGAACTCCGGGTTACTGAATATGCAAGCGTGTTAACTGGCCGGCGAGTGAGAGTATCGCCGGGTGTCGCCGGCCTCACATGGCGTCAAGCAAGTGCTCGCGATCCTCACCGTATTGGTCGGCGCTCTGGCTGTGGGTCAGAAAGGTTTCCCATTTCTCCCCGGTCGGACCCTTAACCCACGATTTTTCGATGTCCGCGTAACAGCAGGTGCCGCGCTCGATGCCGAGAAACGCATGACCTGTCTTCTCCAGTCGCGTCGAGATCGATTTCAATTGCTCTTTGTTTTCGACCTGGATCCCCAGGTGATCGACGCGGGGTTCGCTGCCCCGGCTTTCTACCACGAAGTTTACATTGGGGTCCGCGACGTCCCACTTCACGTAGTTCTAACGTGTGATGGTGGGCTCCTGATCAAAAAGGGCCGAGTAGAACCTGACCGCTTGCTGCAGGTCTGCGACCTGCATGGAAATGTGTAGTTTCATTGCTGCTCTCCTGGTTTGCCGGG
>QIDL01000087.1 GCA_003228415.1 Gammaproteobacteria bacterium
GCCTGGTGTCACGGTGAATTCTGCTTCCCAGCATCGGTCCGGCGGCTGCTCTAGAGAAGCATCTACCTTCGCGTGGTAGTAGCCATAGGGTTTGAGTGCCGCCAGGATCTCTGCCGGGGCTGCTTCGTATCGATAGCGAATCCGGGCAGGATCCCGCTCGCAAGCCTCGTCATCCAGCTTCAGATGGGCCAGCACGTTGGTTTCGAGCAGGTCAGATACTCCGGAAATCCGGACATCGGCAAACACGCCATGTCCCAACAGACAGGCAAGGATAAAGAGGACTGGAAGTCGCACTTTGGACCCGCTCCACCAACAGCAGCGGATGATACTGATTAGTCGACCTCGCGGTATCAAAAACACGCGGTATCAAAAAAGTGGAGAAACGAAGGCGGTATGAAACAGCGACAACGTCCAAAAATCAGCGGTAATTCAAAGTAAGTGAAAATCGGCGGCGGTACAGAAGTATGAACTGCGTCACGGTCCATGCGGAATTGGTCATTACCATCAGATCACCCGGTTCACATGGATGAGGTATCAGGATGTTTTCGTTGATCGATAAAGAAGAAATGGACGAAGATATTCGGGAACTGCTTGAAGAAGACGAAATACCGCCTGAGGCTTTTTTGCTGGCGCTTAAAAACGCGCTGGTTCAACTCGAGCATCACGCGGTAGTCAGCCACTTCTAGGCAGGCAATCCTGAGATACATCGCGCGGTGGCTGACCGATCAAGTCAGCACCGCGGCTTCTTCCCTCGTATAAAACACTCCATCGCGGACAAATCCGGCGATGATGCTGTCTCGAACTGCAACGATGCACCCTTGCTCATCGCGACCGGTTACCCACTCGTCGGGCAGACCAGACAGGATGTGCATCGGCGCAGGCTGGCCATCTTCGAGCCTGGCGACTTCCACCCGGCCGGTATCCTTGTCACGAAACGCCGGTAAAAATCGGGCTTCATGGTTGTTCTGGCTGACGCCACCGGTACCGGCATAAGCCTCATTCTCTACTCGAAGCCGCTGATTGGTATACATCTGACTCTTACCTCGCTGAGACATCTAACGCTGCACTTCTCACTTCCATCTCTCTTCACCTTCAGAGGACTGCAGAAAACGTACCAACTCCGGTGCTGCTGCCTGTTGACGTGACAATGACTATAAGACGCCATTGTCAATGAACATTGTCTGAACAGGACCATTTCCAGGCCCTCCGGGCCAGGCCGGAGCACCCACCACACGGGCCTTTCAGGGGATCTACCAGTGGAAATGGGGCCACCACGGCGATCCGGCAGCCAGCCGACGATTACAAAACAGTTAAGACGTGTACCCCCAAGACCCATGTACCTCTACCAGTATCGTGATCGGTTCAGTGCCGAGGGCGGTCAGGTAGAGCCGCTCAGGGTCCAGTGACATGTTGACAGACAAATTCCTGCAGCCTCTGGTGGTCCGCTATAGTCAGCGTCTCCCTCGACACGGGCGGCATTCAAATTGCGCTGGCTGTTACTGTTCGGCCTCTGGCTCTGTTACTTTTCCTTTGGCGCGATCGCAGCATCCATCGCACCTCTGGTCACGGTCATACAGACCGACATCGGGCTCACTCACTCCGCTCTTGGCAGCATCATGGGCGCCTGGCAGCTCGTCTATATCGCCGCCGCCCTGCCGGCAGGCATGTTGTTGGATCGTCTTGGAGCTCGAGTCGCGCTCACACTGGGCGTTACCATGATCGCCGCTTCAGCGCTCGGCCGAGCACTTGCCGAGGACTACTGGCAACTTCTGGGTGCTGTCATGCTGTTCGGATTGGGTGGCCCCATCATCTCCTCCGGTGCTCCGAAAGTGGTGACGGGCATTTTCTCCGGCAGCCAGCGCGGCCTGGCCATGGGTATCTACATGACGGGGCCGACCCTTGGTGGCATCCTCGCATTGACCCTCACTCACTCCGTGTTACTGCCACGCCTGGACCAGGACTGGCGTCAGATCATGGCGCTATGGGGAGCGTTAGCGTTGATTGCCGGTTTTACCTGGCTGGTCATAGCTACCGTGGCCGGGCCGGGGGTCCGCGGTTTTGGGAACGAACCACACCAGTCATCCTCCAAACCTGAAGGGAGGATTCTACCGAAGATCATCAAAACACCCGGTGTTGTGCTGCTGCTGTGCATGGCTGTCGGTGTCTTTCTGATCAATCACGGTCTGAACAACTGGCTGCCGGAACTGTTGAGACACGGCGGCATGTCCACCACAGAAGCCGGTTACTGGGCGGCACTTCCCATGCTGATCGGAATCCTCGGTTCTCTGACAATACCGCGCCTGGCTACACCGGAAAGAAGATTCAAAATTCTCCTGGTACTCTGCATCTGCGCTTCTGTCGCAAGCCTTATGCTGACCATCACGGCGACCGAAGTACTCACCATCGCGCTGTTGATCCAGGGCCTCGTTAGATCTTCGCTGATGACGGTGCTCATCCTTATGCTGGTCGAGCTTCCGGGTATGGATCAACGACATGTCGGCACGGCCAGTGGCCTGTTTTTTTCCGCGGCCGAAGTGGGCGGTGTGCTGGGTCCGCTTGGCCTCGGGGTCATATACGACCTTACCCAGGGGTTCGATGCCGGTCTATATGCGTTGAGCGCAGTTGCCGCCGCAATGACGCTCGGCGCGCTACGCCTGACGAGATTGGCTGGAAAACCCGGCGCAGTTATCAGCGACCCTTGAATTCAGGCGGTTGGTTCAAGGTGTATTTCTTGACGCCACGCGGTCCGACTTCTGCGCCATAGACATTACCCTCACTGTCAACGGCGACCCCTTCTGCCGCACTGGTGCCGGAATTGTCCTGATCGGGTTCCGGGTCGGGTATGAATGCCGTGACGAATCCATCACGGACGCTGCCTATGCGGATCCCTCGCTTGTAGCCAACGTTCCTTCGCG
>QIDL01000386.1 GCA_003228415.1 Gammaproteobacteria bacterium
AGGCGAGGATACTCAGGTGATTTCGGCCACCTCCGGCAGCTTCGATGCGTATGCACGGCCGGATCGACACCGGCTCAATCTGTTCGACGCCAGGGTCTTCCGCCTGGGTGCCGACGGTCGAAACCTGTTGGGCCGGTTCGATGAGTTCACGCTGTGGCTGCCTACCGCCATCCCGGACCCGGTGGGCTACAAGCCGAAACGCATGAGCACTTCGGAGCTCGGTCGTTCACCGGCGCCCGATGCTCGAGCAGAGCTGCAGTGGCGTCAGTCCACCGCCATTTCCGCCCTGTTGCTGGCGCTACTCGCCGTCCCGCTATCCCGGACTCAACCGCGTCGCGGCCGCTACTCGAAGGTGATGCTGGCCGTGGTGATCTATGCCCTGTACTACAATCTGGTCGGCGTCGCTCGAACCGGCGTCGAACAGCAGGCAACCGCCAGCCTCTGGTGGGCGCCCGGCCTGCTGCTGGGCGTTGTGCTCATCGCCTTTCTTGCGGGCCGCAGGCAACCGTCGTGAGTGTCGACCGCTACCTGATGCTGTCCATGATCCGCGGCATCGTGCCGATTCTCGGTCTGCTGCTCGGACTGTTCGGTTTTCTGACTCTGGCCGAAGAGCTCGAGAGCGTGGGAACCGGCACCTTCGAGGTGGTCGATGCCATCAATGTCATGGTCCTTTCGCTACCGAAAATCAGCCTCGATCTGCTGCCGGTGACCGCTCTGGTCGGGGTACTGGTCGGACTGGGAACGCTCGCCAACCAGCAGGAATTGATCGCGCTCAGAGTCGCCGGCTGGTCCAACTTCCGTATCGCTCGACCGGCAGCGATCCTGGCCCTTCTCATCGTGATGATTGCCGCTGCCACCCAGCAATGGCTCATTCCCCTGCTCGAGCACGAGATCACCGATCTGAGAGCCAATACCATGCTCAACACCGACGTGGATGGCGGCGATGCCCAATTCTGGACCCGCAGCGAGAACCAGCTGGTTCGGATTGGCGGCGTGCAATTCGGTCTCATGCCTACGGACGTCGAGATCTATCAACTCGACGATCAAGGCCATCTCGTGCAACTGCTCCAGGCCCACCGTGCCGTTATTCTGGATGCAGACTCATGGCAACTTTACGAGGTGAGTACCACGTACATCGGCGAGCAGGGTACCGAGACAGAGTTCCAGCGCGAGATGCTCTGGAACAGCGATCTGACCCCGGATCAGATGGCCACCATCGTCACTACCGCTGCTGCTCTCTCGCCCACCGATCTGATCCGTTACATCAACCACCTCGAAACCAACGGGCTCGACAGCCATCGTTACCGTCTGGTGTTGTGGCAGCAGTTGAGTCTGCCGCTGGGGATATTCGGCATGGCCTTGCTGGGCGTACCGTTCGTGGTGGGCTCCACCCGTACCATGTCGGCCGGATCCCGGATCAGTATCGGCATCGTGATTGGTCTGCTGTTCTATCTGGGAGAGCGCACCATCGGTCAGCTGGCGCTGCTCTATTCATTACCGCCGGTACCGCTGGCTCTGGGGCCCGATGTGCTGGTGGCGATCATCGCCGTGATCGCGCTCAGTCGGGCGCGCTGACCATCCAGCGCTCTGCCTCGGACACCTGAAACCCATCGGCCGTGCGCTGTCGCAAGGTCGCCTCCACACGCCAGCCGGCACCCTCGCGCGCAACATCGAACACCCTGAAGCTGGCATCTTTGCTGGACGCTGGTCCGGTACAGAATATTCTCGGTCCCGCGGCAGGCGTATCAGCGCTGAGATTTCTATGTCGGTGACCATGCAGCACCAGGTCGACCGGCTGCTCGGTCAGCACCCCAGCCAGCGCCGCCGCGTCGCGCAGTCGTTTGCGAAAACCGATCATCCCCGGCAGAGGCGGGTGATGGAGCAGCAGTATCTTGAACGTATCGCGATGACGTTCGAGCGCCAGGCTGAGCCTTTCGAGCTGCCCTGCTCCCAGCAGCCCGCACGCCGAAAGCGGCCGGGTCGGCACCGCGCTGTTGAGGCCGAGGACCGTCACGTCACCAAAATGTCTCGTTACCGGATGCTGTTGACGGCTCTCCAGATGCAGGAATTCCGACCACTCACGCCTGACCAGATCCCAGGATTCACCGGCGAAGTTGTCATGATTCCCAGGCACGAAGGTGATGCGATCGGGTGGCGCCAGTGCTTCCAGCCACTGGCGGGCTTGAACGATCTCTTCTTCCAGGCCGATCTGGGTCAGATCACCGGAAATCAACAGTTGATCGGCCGCCAGGCCATTCACCTCCTGGAGCAGTTCATCCAACCAGACGCGGCGCAAAGTATGACGACGCTTGTTCGCCCAGGACGCGTAACCCAGATAACGCTTCCCGTAGTGCGAACGGGACGCCAGCGTCCGCCCGTGAGGCGGGACAGTCAGATGGGGGTCGGTCAGATGAATGAATCGCATGCTTGCCGGTGTCAGGCCTTGCCGACTTCGGCAGCCGTTGTCTCGGCGCGGTCGGCGATGAGCCGAACCTGACAGGCACGCCGCACCAGCCAAGCCGAACCGACGAGCGTGACAACGGCGGCCAGCACCGATGCCAGGCCAATGCCGGGCAGGCCATAGACATGGGCCAGCCCCATGAAGCCACTCAGGTAGACGGTGGTCGCCACCATCTGCACATTGAGCAGCGCGCGTGCCTTGCCGATCACGTAGCTGGCCGGTCGCAACGAAGCACCGCCCAGATCTATGGTGGCCGCCACCAGCAACAGGGTCAGCAGCCCGGCCGCGGCACCGAATTCCGCGCCAGCGAGACCTTCGAGTACCGGTTCCGCGGCAAGCACAGAGACCCCCACCACCACCAGGCCGATGGCGGCAGTGATCGCACCCGTTCGCCAGGTCACTCGAATGAATCTATCCACGTCGTTGCGCCACAGCCGAGCCAGAT
>QIDL01000225.1 GCA_003228415.1 Gammaproteobacteria bacterium
CCGCTTCTTCCGAAGCAAGAAATGCAGACCCGACCCACACGCCCGCCGCTCCGAGCATCAGCGCGGCGGCGACACCACGGCCATCCGCAATGCCTCCGGCGGCCAGCACCGGCACCCCACCCATCGCGTCCACGACCTGCGGCACCAGCGCCATGGTCCCTATCGGAGAGTTGTGTCCACCGGCATCATGGCCCTGGGCGACGACAACGTCGATGCCGCTGCTCGCCACCTGAATCGCATGACGAACCGCACCCACCACGGACATGACCTTGGTATCGTTGGCTTTCAACTGGTCCATCCACGGCCCCGGATTGCCGAGCCCGGCGGCATAAACCGGCACCCGCTCCTCAATGATGACGTCCATCTGCGCACTGAAGAACGGTTCAGAGAAGAGGATCAGACCGTCATGCTGGTCATCTTCCTGCGACGTCGACGGCGCGACAGTCAGCCCGTGCTGGTTCATGAATGCCGCCGCAAACGCACGATGCTCTTCCAGGGACAGACCAGGATCCGAATCCCCGGACTCTTTCAGTTGCTGTTGCCGCCGTACCGACGCAGGCAGCAGGGTGTCAACACCAAAGGGTTTGTCTGTCAGCTCCCGGGTTTTTCTGATCCATGCACGGAGCCTGGTTGGACCGCAGGCAGCAGCGCCAAGCACACCCAGACCGCCGGCGTTGGAAACGGCAGCCGTAAGCTCCGGCGTGCTGGCGCCCCCCATGCCGGCAAGCACGATAGGGTATTCGATACCAAACAGATCACAGATTCGGGTTCGTAGCGGATGAGGTGAGGACATACCTGCTCCATTGCCGTATGCGGCCGTATGCGTTTTCAGCACTGTCCCGCGTGTCCGATCAAATGTAAATGGGTTTAAACTCCTGGTATTGGCAAATACCAACCATCGGACACTGGAGATCATCATGGCACTGGTTGAATACGAGACCCGGGGACACATCGCCGTCATCACACTGAACCGACCCGAAGCCCGCAACGCCATCAACCCCGAGGTGGCAGCGCGGCTGGCCGATGCCTGGGAGGAGGTGAAGTCAAATGGCGAAGTCAGAGTAGCCGTGCTCACCGGCACCGGCAGCGCGTTCTGCGCGGGCGCCGATCTGGGACAGCTGATCCCGATGATGTCCGGCGCCCGACAACCGGAGAACGAGTGGGACGAGCGGGTGGTGAACGATCCCGGAATCACCAGCCGCGCGTTGCTGCGGAACTTCGATCCGGAGACACCGGTCATTGCCGCCATCAACGGTCATGGCATCGCCGGAGGAATGGAGATTATCCAGGGCACCGATATTCGGGTATCCGTTCCGGAGGCCCGGTTCGGTGTTCAGGAAGTCAAATGGGCCATCTTTCCCGCAGGCGGTTCGACCGTACGTCTGCCTGTGCAGCTGCCTTACGCCAAGGCCATGGAGTTGCTGCTCACCGGTGACCTGATTACCGCTGGCGAAGCTCTGGAGCTGGGCTTTCTCAACTATGTGACCGAAGACATCATGGGCAAAGCGATGGAGATCGCCGAGAAGATCGCCGCCAACGGGCCTCTGGCCGTGAAGGCGATCCGGCGCTCGGTCAAGGAATGCCTCGGCAAGCCGGAGCGGGAAGCACTGAAGTTGGAGAGCGAAATTTCAGCACCGATTTTTCAAACCGAAGATGCACGGGAAGGTCCGAAGGCATTCATGGAGAAACGTCAGCCGGTCTACAAAGGGCGATGATATTGTTGAATGTCATGACGATTCACAGAGCGTCATCGCGACACGCTTCAGCGTGCAAGTTCAATGGTGGGGTAGCACTCCGCCTTGTTGGCAGCAATCGAAAGTACTAGCCTCCGCCTGACTTGGGGCACAAGGAAGAAAAAATGGATGGTATCGCGATTACCGGCATGGGGGTGATTTCCTCGCTTGGCCATGATGTAGAAGAATTTTGCCGCAACCTTTCCGCCGGGCTTGTCGCGGCCGGTGCAACACCGTGGAACAACGAAGACGGCCTGGAAAACGTCTGGATGTCCATGATCGAAAACTTCCGGGCCGAGGACTGGATGGAACCCCGGGTCGCGGACGGCACCGACCGTTTCGCCCAGTACGCCATTGCCGCCGCCACTCAGGCGGTGGAGGCCTGCGGCATTGGTGAACTGGATGCCGAACGCACCGCAGTGGTCATCGGCACCTCTTGCGGGGGTACGGAAACCATCTCGGCATCGCAACGGGGTCTGGATCTGGACGGACCCTCGGGGGTCGATCGCAAGTTGCAGATCAAGGCCTGGCCAAACATGGCGGCCAGCCAGATTGCCTTGCGCTGGAAATTACACGGACCATTGTTGACCGTATCGACCGCCTGCGCCTCTTCCATCGATGCCATAGGTACCGGGGCCCGGCTGATCGAGCACGGCGACTGCGATGTCGCCATCGTCGGCGGCTGCGATGCCTCGCGCACTCAAGTCACGCTGATTGCTGCCGGGCTTTACGGCATGCTGAGCCCGCAACCCGATCCCTACAAGGCCTGCCGTCCGTTCAATACCGAGCGTTTCGGCGTCATGGGCGGCGAAGGCGCCGGCGTGGTGATCCTGGAACGGGCCGATCTGGCCAAGGCTCGCGGGGCCCGGATACACGGCTATCTGCGCGGCTACGCATCGCTTTCCGATGGCTACCATCCGTCATCCTCGAACCCCGACGGCAGTTGGGAAAGCCGCACCATGGAGAAGGCGATCGAGGATGCCGGTCTGCCCGGCGGCGCCGATGACGTCGACGCCGTGATCGCCCATGGCACAGGCACGCCGCTTGGCGATATCGCTGAGATCAAGGCCATCAACCGCTTGTTCGGTGGCCGGGAGAAGATGTTGAAGGTATCGTCGATTAAGGGCCATGTTGGTCACACCGCCGGGGCCGCCGGGGTGATGGGTTTGCT
>QIDL01000267.1 GCA_003228415.1 Gammaproteobacteria bacterium
GCTCAATGAGGCGGTGATCCACAATGTCACCAGGGCCAGGGCGATCAGGGCGATGGCGCCCACTACGGTCAGTTTCAAGAGTCGCAACATTGTCTTCCCTGCCGGATCTATCGCGGCCATGGCTGGATGTGACCGGTATGGTAACAGCGTGAACGCCGGCCAGCGGCTCAACAGGAAATCGATTCATCATGCCGGGCAATCGAAACGAATTCGCCGAGTGCTCTGGTGAGTTCGTCGAGCACCTGTTGATGTGCCTTGACGATATCCCTCAGCCGCTCTGTCGCGGGCTCGGCACTCGCGTTGACGGAACAGATTGGCGAGAGGGTATCGATTCGTTGAATTCGCGCCTGCAGCTCGATTCGTGGTAGCCGGTCTGCTCCCACCTCCACGGCAAAAAACCTTTCGATCAGGACATCGAGTGTAACGTCGGTTTCGGAGACCGCCGGACTACCGGCAGGATTCAGCGAGCGTTCGATGACGCTTTGCAGCACTCGGGATAAATTGCCCGACCAGCGCGCGCCAGCGTAGTGGTTGAGCCGCTGGTCGTCCTCGAGAATCCCCACGCGATCCGAGTCCAGACCGGGAACGACGCTGATTCGAAGGGCGACGCTGACTTCTCTGGTACCTTCGATTGATATGGGCTCCAGCCAGTAGATGCGCTCCGCGGGTTCCCCGGATTCGAGTATGGACACACAACCCGACAGGGCCAGCGCCAGCAGCGGGGCCAGCGCCAGCGGCGGGGCCAGAGACAGGATGAGCTGTCTGACGATCGTCATCATGGATCCACCACCACCGGATCGTGCTTTGCACGATAAATCAACCGGGATGGATCTTCGCGCATCTTGGAGGTCAGGCGGGAGAGATCCTCCACAACGACTCGGAGATCACCGACCAGCACTGCCATCGACCCGAAGCCATCACCCAGCAACGCATCGATACTCTGATCGTTGTCTGCCAGCCAGCCGTCAACGCGTGCAGAGATTCCCGCCAGTCGACCACTGGTATCCTTGAGATCGCCGACGATTACCGGCAAGTCGTCTTGTGCCGTGGCCTGAAGGTTCTGCGCCATGCGCTCCATGCTCGAGATCGTCCTTTTGAGTGCAGCGATCAGCTCGGGAATGTCATCTCGCTGCTCGGCCAGGACCCCGGTCAGGTTCTCGACGTCTTCGATAATGTGGGTCACCCGCTGCAGGTTGCCCTCGCTGGTCCAGGCGTTGAGGCGTTCCATGAATTGCTGCACGCCGCTCGTGATATCGCCGCTGTTCGCGATTGCTGCGGAAAGACCCGTTGACCGAAAAGGAATCACTGTAACGTCGTTTGCGTTGGTTTCCATAGGTTCCATGTTTTCGGGATCGCTACCCAGATCGATATTGGCGATTCCCGTGATTCCCTGGATGATGAGCGTAGCGTAGGTGGCCTCATCGATGGGCACGTCGTCACGGATGTCGATCAATATCTCGACAAAGGGCAACGCGGATGTGTTCAGGCGGATTTCCCGGACCGTGCCGACATCGACGCCGAGGTATCGAACAGCGCTGCCGGTGCTGAGCCCGTTCACTTCGCTGTAAATCGGCACCACATAGCGAGCGGTCGGTGTGCTGTCGCCGCCGTTTCCGAACCACAGTACCAGAACGATCACCATGGTGATGCCGGCAATAACAAAAGTACCGACAGCCAGATAGTTGATGTTGGGATTCAAACGACCGACCCCGTTGTCCTCGTTGTCCTCAAACGACCGACTCCGTTGTCCGAATCACCCGGGCCCTGACACCGTTGAAATAACTATTGATCCATGGATGGTCCATGGTGGCAACCTCCTCCAGCGTGCCTGTTCTGGCCTTGCCGTCTACCAGGACCGCAACCCGATCGCTGAGAGAATAAAGGGTGTCCAGATCGTGCGTGATGATCACCACGGTCAGATCCAGGCTCTCCCTCAAATACAGAATCACATCCTCGAATTCTTCCGCCGCGATGGGATCCAGACCGGCGGTGGGTTCGTCTAGAAACAACAGCCGAGGTTCGAGGGCGAGCGCCCGTGCCAGAGCCGCTCGCTTAACCATACCACCCGAGAGTTCAGACGGCACTTTGTCCTCCGCCTCCGACGGCAAGCCGGCCATCTGGACTTTCAGACTGGCGAGTTTCGAGCGGGTGTGCTGACCCATACTCGAGTGCAGCGCGATGGGCAGCTCAACATTTTCACGCACGGTCAGTCCTGAAAACAGCGCGCCATGCTGGAACAATACCCCCCAGTGACGGTACGGTAGTTCGGCGCCCGGACGGATCGGCATCCCAAGGACCGTAATTTTGCCGGATATTGGCCGCTGCAGGCCGAGAATGGATCGCAGCAGCACTGACTTACCCGATCCGGACCCACCGACGATCGAAAAAATTTCTCCCTGTTTCACTTCCAGGTCCAGACCGTCATGAACCATGTTGCGGCCGAATTTGTTAACAAGACCGCGGACCGAAATGACCGATTCCGGCATCAGATTCCGAGCTCTGTGTAGATAATCGAAAATGCCGCATCAGCGGTGATTACCAGAAATATCGCTTCGACCACCGCCCGAGTCGTCTGCCGGCCGAGTTCTTCTGCGGAAGATTTGACCTGCAGACCTCTCAAGGTCCCGACTGCGCCTATGATCAGCGCGAAAAATGGAGCTTTCGATAGACCAACCATTACGGTGTCGAGCGTGACAGCATCATTGATGCGATCAAAAAACTGTGCGGATGAAAGCCCCAGCAGCGTCACACTCATGAACCAGGTTCCCGCGATACCACAGAGGTCGGACAGCGCGGCGAGCAGTGGCAGCGCGACCACGAGGCCCAGGACTCGGGGCAGCACCAGTGTTCCATTGGGCGGCAGCCCCATGATCAGCATGTCGTCGACTTCCTCGTTCACTTCGTTCAGTTTCATCACGCCGAGAGACGCGGCAAAAGCACTGCCCGAGCGGCCCGCCACCATGATGGCGGTGAGCATGACGCCCATCTCGCGAAGGATCGAGATCGCCACCAGATCGATCGTGAACGCACCGGCGCCAAGTTGGGTGAGCAGGGTAGAAGCCTGATAGGCGAGCACTACGCCAATCAGGAATGACATCAGCGCAATGATGGGGACGGCCTTCAATCCCACCTCGTAGAGTTGGTTGATGGTTTCGCGAAAGGTTACCGGGGACGGCCGCCGCAGGCCGTCGAGCCCCATGGCTGCCATCTGTCCGATGTCGGAAATCGCGTGGGTCGTGGTGCGTCCAAGGGCAGCCATGGGGCGCGCCAGGAAGGTAAACTCTTTGTCTTCGATGCCGGGATCCTCGGGATGCGGTTGGTCGATGACCTGATGCAGAAACTTGAAGTGGGTGTCTTTGAAGCCCGAAAACTCCGGCTTGAACCCCTCTGCCTCCATTTCCAGGGACTTGGCATAGAGCAACCAGGCACCGGTCAGGTCAATCCTGCGTAATCCGGCACAGCGGAATTCAACGTCCGTGCTTGCAGGTGCCGACAGGGTCTTCAGTGATTGCTCGATGGCAGAGGCATTGTCGAACGTCCACTCACCGCGCAAACTCACGATAAACCGGCGGTCGACGAATTCCTCGATATAGAAGTCCGAACTCCCCACTACCCTCCCCAGGCGTCCTGGTAGAGAACTATATACGGAGGTCAGCGGCCCTGAAACTTCGGTTCTCGTTTTTCCACGAATGCACGGAACGCCTCTCGGCTATCCTCGCTGGCACCGGTTCGG
This sequence comes from Gammaproteobacteria bacterium, assembly GCA_003228415.1. Classification (GTDB taxonomy): domain Bacteria; phylum Pseudomonadota; class Gammaproteobacteria; order Pseudomonadales; family Azotimanducaceae; genus SZUA-309. Next base: position 3,734 of record QIDL01000267.1, read on the forward strand.
CTGTGGCGCTCGGTTTCGAGCTCGATATAGTCGCTCAGGGTCATGTTCTCGGCATTCACGAAATTTTTTTTCATCTCGCCGATCGCCAGCGGTGCAGACTTTGCGAGTCGATCGACAATGGCATCCACTTCCTCGCGAAATGACTCATCCGGAAAAGTTTTTGCCACCAGACCGATGCGCTCCGCCTCGTCTGCGCCGAATTTGCCAGGCAGAAAAAACAGCTCTCTGGCCTTTGTTGCGCCAATGATCCGTGGCAACAGCCAGGGACCGGCCATGTCGCCCGAAATCGCAACGCCCAGAAAGGCGGAATTGAAGATGGCTCCGGCGCTGGCGTAGCGCAGATCACAGGCACACGCCCAGCCGAACCCGGCACCAGCACAGGCACCGTTGATGGCGGCAACCGTGACTTTGGGCATCTCGTGGAGCATCGAGGTGATGCTGAAGTATTCCTTGCGGTTTGGCTCCTGTTTTTCGCCGCTGCTGTAGGCCTTGAGGTCGGCGCCGGGACAGAAACCTCGACCGGCACCCGTCAGTTGCACCACTCGGACGTTCTCGTCGAATGCAGCTTCGTTCACGCACTCGTAGAGTTCGCGCATCATGGTATTGGTGATGCCGTTCAGATGATCCGGTCGATTGAGTGTGATGGTGGCTCTGCTGGAGCTGACCTCGTAGAGGATGGTTTGATATTCAGACATGGTGATTTGCTCGATAATATGTGTCAAGTGCTCTAGTCAGGCAGCCCGAGGACCCGTTTGGCGATGATGTTCTTCTGAACTTCGTTGGAACCACCGGCGATCGAATGGGCCTTGAAGCCCAGCCAGGATCGAGTGATCTCGAATTCATCCGTGGTGAATCCGGTGTTGTCCCAGCCGATGCCCCGGGTGCCGAGCATACTCAACTGCAGCTCGGTACGCGCCTTGATGAGATTGGCGCCATAGAGCTTGAAAATCGATGTCGCCGGTCCGGGGGTCGATCCTTCGGACTCTTCGATCGTTCGGCGCTGTGTGAGCCTGAAGGCCTTGGAGTCGATGTGATAGCGGGTGATCGAAGCGCGCAGGATCGGGTTGGCGATCCGCCCGTTGTTGTCAGCGCCGCAGTATTGCCTGGCCAGCTCGTGCAGCCGGGGTCCCGTCCTGGTATTGCTGCCCGTAGCCAGTTCGCGCATACCCGAACGTTCGTGCTGGAGCAGGCGCTTGGCGATTCCCCAGCCTCTGTTCAGATTCCCTACCAGGTCATCCTTGCTGGCGATGGCGTTGTCGAAGAAGGTTTCGCAGAACGGTGAGGCGCCGGAAATCAACTCGATGGGCTTCACGGTGACGCCGGGTTGATCCATGGAAAACAGCAGGAAGCTGATGCCATCGTGCTTGGGTGCGTCCGGAT
>QIDL01000359.1 GCA_003228415.1 Gammaproteobacteria bacterium
CATCACGATGACGTTCGCGTCGATCCCGACATTGAGAACGCAACCAGATCTGGCGCAAATCTGGGAACCGCTGATTACCGCCTGTCACTACGATCCGGCAAATCTGCCTGTTTCGGAAAAGCTCGGGATCACGATCGGCATGGCGATGACAGAAAAGCAGGGTGGTTCGGATGTCAGGGCCAATACCACACGCGCCTACCCAACGGGCAACACCGGCGGGGGCCAGCTCTACGAACTGGTCGGGCACAAATTTTTCGTATCGGCGCCCATGTGTGATGTGTTCCTGGTACTGGCACAAGCACCCGCAGGACTCACCTGTTTCCTGATGCCACGGTGGCGCCCCGATGGCAGCAAAAATGCGTTTCAGGTGATTCGACTCAAAGACAAAATGGGCAACGTCGCCAACGCCTCGAGTGAGGTCGAACTGCGCGGCGCTCTTGCCTGGATGGTCGGTGAGGAAGGACGGGGTGTGAACACGATCATAGAAATGGTTGCGCTCACCCGCTTTGACTGCATGACGGGATCGTCTGCCGGGCAGAGACTGGCGGTGGCCCATGCGACCCACCACTGTCATCATCGCAGTGCCTTCGGTGCCATATTGGCGCAGCAGCCGTTGATGCAGAACGTACTGGCGGACCTGGCGTTGGAACAGGAAGGCTCACTGGCATTCACCATGCGAACAGCGCGTGCCCTGGATAATCAACACGATGAATCCGAACGTCTGCTGGTGCGCCTGTGTACGGCAGTTGGCAAATACTGGATCTGCAAGCGCACGCCCGGTCACGCCTATGAGGCGATGGAGTGCATCGGCGGCAGTGCGGTCATGGAGTCCAGCATCTTCGCGAGACTGTTTCGAGAATCTCCTGTGAACGCCATCTGGGAAGGCAGCGGCAACGTGCAATGTCTCGACGTGCTGCGGGCCATCGCAAAAGCGCCCGCGGTCATCGACGTGTTCTTCGCTGAAGTCGACAAAGCCAAGGGCGATAACGTTCTTCTCGATCGTTTCGTCGATGACTTGAAGCACGACCTGGTCGAGCAAAGCGATATCGAGTATCGGGCACGCAACATCGTGGATCGTCTTGCGCTGGCGTTTCAGGGATCGCTGCTGGTTCGCAATGGGATCGCCGAGGTGAGCGATCTGTTCTGCGCTTCCCGTCTGGTCGATGGTGGCCTGCACAACTTCGGCGCGCTGCCGAAGTCGGGGGATTGTGCTGCTGTCATAGAGCGCGCCAGGCCGAAGTTGGAAAGTTGAGCCTGGGACGGTGCCTGCATCTTAACAACGCGAAGGTAGTCCCATGACCACGGACCAGGACCTGGGATTGCACTGCAAGATCACCCGTCGAGATCTGCTCCACGGCGCGGCCGCCGTCGGCGTAGCAGCGCTGACGCCAGGCGCCGCCGCGGCACCCTCTGTCTACCCACCGGTCTACCCACCGGCCGGAACCGGATTGCGGGGCAGCCACAAGGGATCGTTCGAAACCGCTCACCAACTGGGCCGGGAAAACAGAACAGACTTTGGCCAGGCCGAGCGAAGTGATGGGACAGACTACGATCTGATTGTGGTGGGCGGCGGTGTGAGCGGGCTGGCGGCCGCCTACTTTTACCGGAAAGAACAGGCAGACGCACGTATATTGATACTGGACAACCATGACGATTTTGGCGGACACGCCAAACGCAACGAGTTCGTGGTAAATGGCAGGCACCTGATCGGTTATGGTGGCAGTCAGTCCATCGACACCCCCTCTGCTTACAGTAAGGTCTCGCTGGGCCTGCTGGAAGAACTGGCAATCGATCTCGATGGCTTTCATCAGGCGTACGACAAAAACTTCTATCAGCATCATGGCCTCACAGCCGGGGTGTATTTCGATCAGGCGACCTACGGCAGGGACGCGTTCGTACCGGCCGGTTTCCTGATGGACAGTCACTTCATCAGCCTGGCCGACAGCCCGCTGACAGTCGAGCAGGCCATCCAAGCCATGCCGATATCCGAACAAGGCCGGAACCAGTTGATGGTCGCCTGCACCACGAGAGGAGACAGCATCTCCGAAATTGATCTCACCGATGTCGGCGAATACCTCTCTTCGGTCAGTTATGCCACTTTCCTTCGTGAGCGTCTTGGGGTCACCGCACCCGACGTGCACGCTCTACTGCAAAACGCTCCAGCCGGATTCTTCGGCGTGGGTATCGATGCCATTCCCGCACTAGACGCCATGCTCTACGGGCTCCCGGGTTTCAATCACCTGGGTATTCCGGCTGGACGCTGGCTGGCCCGAAGCGCAATCCGCATGCTATCCGATCCCTACATCTACCATTTCCCGGATGGCAACGCATCGGTGGCTCGATTGATCGTCCGCTCCCTGATCCCGGATATCACGCGGGCCATCAGCCCGTCAGACGTGGTGCAGGCGCGATTCGACTACAGTCGGCTCGATCGTCCCGACCACAACGTGCGTATTCGCCTGAACAGCACTGCGGTGCAGGTCGCCAACTTGAAAGAGGGAGTAGACGTCGCATATGTGACTGGTGGAAAACAGCACAAGGTGCACGCCAGACAGTGTGTGCTCGCCTGTTACAACATGATGATACCGTACCTGTGTCCCGAACTTCCCGCAGACCAGAAAGCGGCACTGAAGTCACTGGTGAAGATCCCGCTGATGTATACCAACGTCGCCCTGAAAAACTGGCGCGCGCTAAAGGCTGCCGGTGTGGGGTTTGCCCTCACGCCTTCTGCGTTTCACCAGTACCTGATGGTGGATTTTCCGGTAAGTATCGGCGGCTACCAGTTTCCGCAATCCACCGAAGATCCCATGATCCTGCATTTCGCCATGGCCGCCACCGAGCCGGGGTTAGCTCCCAGGGAACAGCATCGTGTGGGGCGCGCCCGTATGCTGGCCACC
>QIDL01000219.1 GCA_003228415.1 Gammaproteobacteria bacterium
GTAACAGCGGTACCCAACCCACAACGGCCTGCACGATCACCACGGTGTCCACGGACCACAGCAGCAACACGCTGCATAGCAGCGCCGCAATGGCTTCGGAAGAAGTTCGGAATCCATAGAGGCGGCCGACGATCTGGCGCTGCGCCTGCTCACCACGACCAAGCGCCAACTCGGTATCGTAGAGCAGCGCGATGTCCGCTCCGGAGATCAGGCTGTGACCAATACCGAGGGCCAGTTCGAACATCACCAGGCCCCAGAATCCATCCGCAACCAGCAGCACGCTTTGTCCGACACCCGCAAATATTGCACCGATCACCAGCGCGTGCTTGCGACCAAAAAGATCCGCGATGTAACCGGAAGGCACTTCAGCGAGCAGTACCACCAGGCCAAAAAAGGCCTGCAGGGTGAAAACTTCCTGCATGCTGAGCCCTTTGCTCTGAAAAAATGGCACGGCAATCGGCATGATGACCAGGAATACCTGGAAGAAGCCGAGCCACAGGGTCCTGAGCAGGTTCTGTTCCAACTGCCGGCCTGATAACTTTTTTTGTAGCTGAAGCACTTTTTTCTCTCCCGAAACGAAAAACCCCGAAGGCTTGTGGCTCTTCGGGGTTCAATTCATCTTCTTGTGTCGATTAAATCTTATCCGCTGGAGCCAGGGTCTCCTTGCACACCCATCAGCATGTCGAGGGACATATACGCCGCCGACTGGCACTTAAGCGCACAGGTCGCCCACGCACTGATGCCGATGTGATTGTTGTTGGTTTCCGAGCGCATATTCGGTTCGAATTCTTACAGCTGACTCTTCAAAACTCTCAACGAGAAGCTGTTTAACGGGTCCTTGTTTACTGATCCCTGCCCGGAAAATACCTTCCTGGCCTCGCGGAATCAGAGTGGGCGCGGATGGTGGACCTGCCACCGCATCAAGTCAACCGAAAACGGGCCCCGAAAACGGGCCGCCGTATCGATTCCTTATCGCTAATCGACAGGCGGTGAGGCAATGGCGACGAATGTCAGTCCAGACCCAACAGGGCCCTGTTGGCTGCCGCATCCGTTGCGGCGGAGGCAAAGTCATCAAAGGCCTTATCTGTCACCCGGATGATGTGATTCTCGATAAAACGGGCGCCTTCCATCGCACCGTCTTCCTGATGTTTCAAACAACATTCCCATTCAAGCACGGCCCATCCGTCAAAGTCGTAGCTCGCCAGTTTCGAGAAGATCGCCTTGAAGTCGATCTGACCATCACCGAGCGACCGAAATCTCCCGGGCCGGTCGAGCCAATCCTGATAGCCACCATAGACGCCGCAGCGTCCATCCGGTCGAAACTCCGCATCTTTGACGTGGAACATCTTGATCCGCTCATGATAGATGTCGATGAATGCCAGATAGTCGAGCTGTTGCAGCATGAAATGGCTGGGATCGTAAAGAATGTTGGCCCGAGGATGGTCACTCACTGTCGCCAGAAAGCGCTCGAAGGTCACGCCATCGTGCAGGTCCTCCCCGGGGTGTAACTCGAAGCAGCAGTCCACACCCACCTCGTCGAAAACATCGAGGATCGGTCGCCAGCGCCTGCCGAGTTCCTCGAACCCGAGATCGACCAGTCCAGGCGGCCTTTGCGGCCAGGGATACATCATGGGCCACAACAACGCGCCAGAAAACGATGCCTGGGCATTGAGTCCCAATCTGGAGCTGGCTCTGGCAGCACGCTCGATCTGTTCGGTCGCCCACAGGGTCCTGGCGCTTGAACTACCATGAACCGCTTCGGGAGCAAATGCGTCGAAGAACTTATCGTATGCAGGATGTACTGCCACCAGCTGACCTTCGAGATGGGTCGAAAGTTCAGTTATTTCCACTCCACAATCTTCCACGCGACCCCTCAAGTCGTCGCAATACGTCTGGCTCTCCGCGGCCAGCCCGACGTCAATGAATGCCGGGTTATGGATGGGCAGTTGGATACCGACGAACCCCAGGTCGGCCGCCCACCTGGCAATCGTCTCGATTCCGTTGAACGGCTCGTCATCGGCCATGAACTGAGCCAGAAATATTGCTGGACCTTTGAGCGTCTTCACAAATACCTCCTCCTTTCGACACAACATTCCTTCACACTCAGCTCCCGGCGACGTCCAGCCACACACCGCCGCGCTCCGAACTGGCGACCACCTGGTTGATGAAACGCATACCCCTGAGACCATCGTGGACCGTCGGAAAATCAATGACCGGCACTTCCCCGAGTTGTCGGGATCTGACCGCCCTGCCAAAATTCCGATACAGCACCGCGAATGCTTCGAGATAACCTTCGGGATGTCCGGCCGGGAGCCGCGTTGCCCGTGCGCTGCTGTTCGAAGAGCCAGGACCCGCAGTGCGCAGATGCTCTACAGGGCGATCGGGCCAACGCAATATCAGGGTATTGGGGGCCATCTGTGACCACTCCAGGCCCCCCTTGTCGCCATAAATTCTGAGGCTCAGATCGTTCTCTTCACCCACGGCGACTTGTGAAGCACACAATACCCCTCTGGCACCACTGGCCATGCGCAACAGAACATTGCCGTCATCATCGAGTTGCCGGCCGGGCACCCAGCGAGTCAGGTCGGCGCAAACGGACGCAATGCGATCGCCTGTCACATACTCGATGAGATTCTGACCGTGGCTGCCGATGTCGCCAAAGCACCCGGCTGCCCCCGCCCGCTCTGGGTCCGTGCGCCATTCGGCCTGCTTGTTGCCTTCCAACTCCGCCGGACCGGCCAACCAACCTTGCAGGTACACGCAGTTGATCCGTCGAAGGGTCCCGAGGTGACCCTCGGCAATCAACGATCGGGCCTCCCTGACCATGGGATAGCCGGTGTAGTTGTGGGTCAGCGCAAATAGTAGACCCGACTCCTCAACCTTGTTCGCCAAT
>QIDL01000155.1:0-2500 GCA_003228415.1 Gammaproteobacteria bacterium
ATAGTCCGGAAAATGTCAACCTCTAAATTTTGGTGACCGTTCACGGTTATCAGTTCACCGAGTTACCTGACTGATGTATTCCCGTTTTCGAGAATGACGCTTTTTTACTAGTGCATCAGGATGGTTATTAAAAAAAAATCCCGTAGCGTCCTACTCTCCCACATAGTTACCCATGCAGTACCATCGGCCCTGGAGGACTTTACTTCCGTGTTCGGAATGGGTACGGGTGTTTCCCCCCCGGCATAGCTACGGGAAAAATTAATGACAATTGAATAGGGTTTTTTCAATACACTTGCAACAAAAATAAAAAATTATGGTCAAGCCTCACGGTCGATTAGTACCGGTTAGCTAAACACCTCACAGTGCGTACACACCCGGCCTATCAAACTTGTAGTCTCCAAGTGACCTTTAGGAGCTTTACAGCTCGGGAGATCTTATCTTGGGAGGGGCTTCCCGCTTAGATGCTTTCAGCAGTTATCCCTTCGGCACATAGCTACCCAGCGTTGCCCTTGGCAGGACAACTGGAACACTAGTGGTGCCGCCGCCCCGGTCCTCTCGTACTAGGGACAGCTTCCCTCAAATCTCCTGCGCCCACGGCAGATAGGGACCGAACTGTCTCACGACGTTCTGAACCCAGCTCGCGTACCGCTATTAATCGGCGAACAGCCGAACCCTTGGGACCTGCTTCAGCCCCAGGATGCGATGAGCCGACATCGAGGTGCCAAACCGCGCCGTCGATATGAACTCTTGGGCGCGATCAGCCTGTTATCCCCGGCGTACCTTTTATCCGTTGAGCGATGGCCCTTCCATTCAGAACCACCGGATCACTAAGACCTGCTTTCGCACCTGCTCGACTTGTAAGTCTTACAGTTAAGCTCCCTTATGCCTTTACACTCGACGGCTGGTTTCCAATCAGCCTGAGGGAACCTTCGCGCGCCTCCGTTACAATTTAGGAGGCGACCGCCCCAGTCAAACTACCCGCCTGGCACTGTCCCCGATCCGGATAACGGACCTGGGTTAGGATACCGAAATAGTTAGGGTGGTATTTCAAGGTTGGCTCCACAGAAGCTAGCGCCCCTGCTTCAAAGCCTCCCACCTATCCTACACAAACCATCCCAATAACCAATACCAAGTTATAGTAAAGGTGCACGGGGTCTTTCCGTCTAGCCGCGGGTAGCCAGCATCTTCACTGGCCTTTCAAGTTCGCTGAGTCCCTGGTCGAGACAGCGGGGAAATCGTTACTCCATTCGTGCAGGTCGGAACTTACCCGACAAGGAATTTCGCTACCTTAGGACCGTTATAGTTACGGCCGCCGTTTACCGGGGCTTCGGTTCTTACGGATAACAAATCCCCTTAACCTTCCGGCACCGGGCAGGAGTCAGACCCTATACATCCTCTTGCGAGTTAGCAGAGTCCTGTGTTTTTGCTAAACAGTCGCTTCCCCCATTTCACTGCGACCTCTTCGGGCTTTGACACCCTAATGAGGCACCCCTTCTCCCAAAGTTACGGGGCTAGATTGCCGAGTTCCTTAACCAGGGTTCTCTCAACGCCTTAGTATTCTCTACCTACCCACCAGTGTCGGTTTGCGGTACGAGCACCTTGCCAGCTCGCTACGAGGCTTTTCTTGGAAGCATGGGATCAGCCAGTTCGGTCCGCCTTGCGGCTTTCCTCCACATAACCCCTCAGCGTTATACAGGGAAACGGATTTGCCTATCTCCCCCGCCTAAAGGTTTGTACTGGGACGTCCGTCACCCGGATGGCCTGCCCTACTCCGTCCCCCCTTCACTCAAACACTAACAAGATGGTACAGGAATATTAACCTGTTTTCCATCGCCTACGCCTTTCGGCCTCGGCTTAGGTCCCGACTAACCCTGGGAGGATTAACCTTCCCCAGGAAACCCGCATTTACGCTACTCATCTCAGCATATGCACTTCCAGTTCCTCCAGTGGTCCTCACGATCCACCTTCACAGGTTACTGGAAAGCTCCCCTACCACCCACATATTTCCGAAGAAATATATAGATCCGCAGCTTCGGTAGCAAGCTTGAGCCCCGTTACATTTTCGGCGCAAAACCACTAGACCAGTGAGCTATTACGCTTTCTTTAAAGGATGGCTGCTTCTAAGCCAACCTCCTGGGTGTTTATGTAGTTTCACATCCTTTCCCACTTAGCTTGCTTTGGGGACCTTAGCTGGCGGTCTGGGTTGTTTCCCTTTCGACTATAGAGCTTATCCCCTACAGTCTGACTCCCGTGATAAAAGTTGCCGGTATTCGGAGTTTGTCTGGGTTTGGTACCCTGTGAAGGGCCCTAGCCCAATCAGTGCTCTACCCCCGGCACTTAATGACACGAGGCTATACCTAAATATATTTCGGGGAGAACCAGCTATCACCAGTCTTGATTAGCCTTTCACTCCTATCCACAGCTCATCCGAGCAATTTGCAACTTACAACGGTTCGGGCCTCCAGTAAGTGTTACCTCACCTTCACCCTGGCCATGGATA
>QIDL01000238.1 GCA_003228415.1 Gammaproteobacteria bacterium
CGGCTATCTCGGCGGCGTGCCGATGGGTGGTGACCTGAAGGCCGCGCCCGAAGGCAAAGCTACGCGAGTGATGATCCGCGCCCTTCGTGATCCCGACGGCGCCAATCTTGACCGAGTGCAGATAATCAAAGGCTGGCTGGATAGCAGCGGGGATTTGCAGGAGAAGATCTACGACGTTGCCTGTTCCGACGGCCGCGCGATCGGCGCGAACAACCGCTGTGAAAGCCTGGTCGGCAGCACCGTGGATATTGCTGCGGCAAACTATACGAACAGTATCGGCGATGCTCTGCTGATGGCGTACTGGGAAGATCCGGACTTCGATCGCAATGAGCGCGCACTTTATTATGTTCGCGCGTTGGAGATCCCGACGCCCCGTTGGACGACCTACGATGCGGCATTCTATGGCCTGGACGTGCCGGAGGGTGTGCCCGCGGCACAACAGGATCGTGCCTATACCTCACCGATCTGGTACACGCCTTAAACCATTCGGCCTATTGAGATAGATTACGTTCCATTCAGATTTCAAACGGGCAGGTATGATGAACTGGGATGCAATCGGAGCGATCGCTGAGTTGGCTGGTGCAATCGGTGTCGTCGCTTCCCTCGCCTATCTTGCAACGCAAATCCGCCACAACACTCGTGCGAGCGCTGTGGAGTCTAAGCTCGTGACGACGGGGATGCTCACCGGGTTCGTAGACACGTTGATAACAGACCCAGAGCTCAACGACATATTTATGCGTGGACGCATTTCGACGGAAAACCTTTCGAAAACGGAATATCAGCGCTTTGGGAAAACATACGCTGAGTTCGTAGATGCCGAGGTAGCTCGCGCCGAAGCTGACACAGTTCCAGACTGACCGTAACGCAGTCTGAATGCTATTGACCCATTCCCGTCCGATTGAAGAATGATGTAGCCTTCTTTCGTTTTTGGAAGGAGGAAATTATGGAACATCAGGCTTTTGCCCAGATGCTGGGTAATTATGGGGAGTTCATTGGCGCAATCGGTGTGGTGGTGACACTCGACTACCTGGCCATTCAGATTCGTCAGAACACCGGCGCTACGCGCGCGGCTTCTCACCATGCAATAGTAGAGGCTCTAAACCAGGGTAACCTCGCGCAGGCCCAGGACCACGAACTCGCGCAGATATGGGTATCGGGATCAGAGGGTCGCAGCGTCCTTACGGAGGTGGAACAGCAAAGATTCGATTCACTTCTCCTTGCGTACTTCCACGTTTTTGATTCCCTGTGGTATTCAGCAAAAATCGGGACCGCAGAACGAGTCCTGCTGCAATCCGAAGAAAAGGGGTTTGTGTACCTGATGAACACTCAAGGTGTATATGACTGGTGGGAAGCTAACCCGTATGCGTTTAGTCCCGAGTTCCGCAGTTATATGGAAGCATTTCGTTCCGCATGAGTTGAGCGGCATGCTTTGTCTGTCACCCGACTGTTGTTGGCCGATTTCTATCGGTCAGCAGGGCGTCCGCCATTCAGCGAGAATTTCATCGATCACGCGCTGCGCCCTTTCGGCTTCCAGGGGGTTGCCGTTCAAGGGTTCAACAAGCGTAATCAAGGCCTTCCATAGTGCCCAGCCGCGTGCCCGGGCCCAGCTCGCACCATCCAGAGAGACCATCGCCCGAAACGCTTCCCGGCTCTCCCCAGAGAAAAGCGTCCAGGCGATTGTCAGATCACAAGCAGGATCACCGACAGCCGAACAACCGAAGTCGATGATGGCGCTCAGCCGACCCCCGGTGACCAGCAAGTTCCCGGGGCTGACGTCTCCGTGCAGCCAGACGGGTGGTTGCTGCCAGGTTGTCTCGAGCGCCGCTGCCCAGACCGCGGCCACTGTGTCCGTATCTATCCTGCCTTGCAGCGCTTCAATCGCACCACGGGTTTCCGCATCATAGGTCGCCAGCGGTCCGCCACGAAAAAAGTTGTGGCTCCCCGGCGGCGGTCCACCGACCGGATCTACCCGCCGTAGAGCAACGAGGAATTGACCCAGCGTGATGGCAAACCGGGATAGATCGGTGATGCTCTCGATTGTCGCGTTCTCGCCTTCGAGCCATCTGTAGATAGACCAGTGCCAGGGATAGCTCTCGCCAGGAATCCCCATCGCCAGCGGGGCTGGGATGGGAAGCGGCAGCAGCGGGGCCAGCCTGGGCAGCCACCTCTGTTCCTTTGTTACTTGCGCCGTGTAGTGCTCGGCGCCAGGCAGTCGAACGCTCATGTCATCGCCGAGCCGAAAGGTTCTGTTGTCCCACCCGTCAAATTCCACCGGCTCGACAGGCAAGTGTCTCCACTGGGGAAACTGCGCGGTGATCAGACGGGTCACCAGTGACGTATCAATTTTCACCACGCCCGCAGGAGATACCCGTCGTCATTCCCGGTCGGGAAAGATGTTATGCGGGTCATTGATCTCGGTCAGCACTTCCCTTTCTGCAAGAATTTTATCCAGTTCTCCATGAAAAACAGGGAACCGGCCGAACTGATCGTCATCGAGCAGTTTCTCCATTCTGGCAATGAACCTGTTCTGGATTTTTCGGTGAGCCTGCTTTATCCGGCCCGGAAGATCGGGTTCGTTTTTTCTTCGCTGTCGATCGATCACATTGCCTCTGTCGGCCGCATAGTCATTCAACAGAAGTTTGAACCTGTCTGCTTGTTCCTTCTGCAGACCGATTTGCAGGAGTGAGACGAAGTAAGGGTTGTTCTGGATGTTGGTCGCACCTTCTTCGGCCTGGACCGGCGTGTACAAGGTGGCGACCAGAAACAACAAAAAATACCGCATTCTCATCGTTCAATCTCCCCCATCAGGGTCTCTGATCTCAACTCAACACCTCCAGCACCTCAAAATCAAACCTACTCATCAACAGAACTCGCCCACACAG
>QIDL01000010.1 GCA_003228415.1 Gammaproteobacteria bacterium
GAGAACTATTTCTACACCAGAGAGAACCCGCACCGGAATGCCAAGCTGCGCCGTTTCATGCCTGGGAATGCGATTGCCAGTCGAACGCTGCGAAGCCGCTGGTTTCTGGAAGAAGAATTTTCCTTCCCGCAGTTTGCAGCCCAGGCGGCGAAGATCGTTCGAGCCGGTGGCCGGGTGGGGGTGGGTGCGCATGGGCAGCTACAGGGACTTGGCTACCACTGGGAGATGTGGGCATTGGCAAGTGGCGGGTTGTCGCCGATGGAAGTGCTTACCGCCGCAACCCGACATGGCGCCGAAATGATTGGGGTAGCGGAAGACATAGGCACGGTCAGCGAAGGCAAGCTGGCGGATTTTCTGGTGCTGACCGACGATCCCACGGTCAACATTCGCAATACGCAATCGATTCGTTATGTGATCAAAAACGGTGAGCTGTTCGAAGCCGAAACGCTTGACAAAATCTGGCCCGAGCCGAAACCGCTTCCTGACCAGTGGTGGTGGCATACCATGCCTGATTAGAAATGGCAGGGCTAACTTCCTGGTCGCAACTCAAACAGCCAGAGATCTTCTGAGGTGACCATCTCCAGCGGAGCGGGTTCGCCGCCGCCATACTTTCGACCCAGCTCAGACAGCACCCCTGTCAGGATGTCTCCATCCATGATTCGTACCAGTTGACGTTCATAGAGCTTGCCATCGACCCGCAGGATTGCACGCCCGTCTTCCTCTGCTTCCTTCGGCCAGTGCTTCCAGATCTTGCCGGTGAGGGAATTCATATAGCCGGAGGGAATGAAGATGCGGTTATCAGACTCCATGATGAAGGTGGTTCGTGAGCGTGCAGGGTCGAGCAGTTGAAATTCGACCGTGGGATAGTCTTTGAGGAATGACCAGTCCGGCTCGGGACCCCGTTGCATCTCACCGGTGCTGAAGGACCCACCGGAGACAATGGCGAGACCGCCGTCGAAAGGGCCATCATGAAATCGCGCGGCGGTGAAAACGCCAAGCACGATCAGCACCACCAGGGCGATCAGGCCGCCGAGGATCTTTACTATCCACATCATTGTTATCATCTCCCCTGTTGGATCCGGTGAGAGGATACTTTGACGATAGCCATACCACCACTGCAATCGGCCGATCTGCCCGACCGCGAGATTGGTTTCTGGAAGCTGACCGGACCGGGCGCCATCATGATCGGTCTGGCCATCGGATCCGGCGAAATGGTGCTGTGGCCCTGGATCACGGCAAAGTTCGGCACCGAGATGATGTGGGCTGCGGCGCTTGGCGTTTTTCTACAGCTCTTCATCAACATGGAGGTTGGACGCTGGGCGGTTGCCACTGGAGAGAGTCCCTTCACCGGATTTGCCCGGGCATCCAGGCTCTGGGTGTTTTTCTTTATCAGCCTGCTGCTGGTTGGTGCGTTTCTTCCGGGTATGGGCAGGGCGGTCGGCACCTCGTTGCGAATCCTGTTTTTCGGCGAGAATGGTCCCGGTGCCGACTGGATGTGGACGGCGTTGGTGATCGCGTTTGCCTTGCTGATTCTGTTTGGTCCGAAGCGGATCTACACCACCGTCGAGAAATCTGTTCTGTCCATGGTCCTGTTCATCGTGGTGGGGATGGTGGTGGTGGCTATCAGCGTCGGCACGCTGGACGACATGTTCGCCATGTTTCGCGGCATTCTCAACTTCGGGCACCTTCGATTCGATGAAGACTTCACCTTCAGCCGGTTTTTCGGTGCCTTTGTATTCGCCGGGATCGGCGGTCTCGGAAACCTGTACTACGCCTACTATCTCCGTGACAAAGGGGTAGGGATGGGCAAGCGGATTCCCATGCTGCTCAATCCGCTCCGGGAAGCCCAGCGGGGAAACAGCGAAATCGGTTATCTCTATCCGGAGAGTGTCGCCAATGCCGATCGCTTCAAAGCCTGGTTCAAATTCGTGATCACGGACAGCGTCGTGTTTTTCTGGCTTGCCAATACCTTCACCATGTTTTTGTTCATGTTCGGTGCGCTGGTGGTGCTCTATCCGGCCGGGATCGTTCCAGAAGAGAGCACCATCATCTGGGATCTGGCGTTGATTCTCGAGAGCACCATGGGGATCTGGGGGCGTTATCTGTTCCTGGTGATCGGGATCGCCGCTTTTTTCAGCAGCGTGCTGGCCGGCATTGATGGGGGGGTGCGGTTATGGGTCGATTTGCTGCACAGCAATTTCAAGGCGCCAAATCGTTTTGCGGCCAACCGTCTTTACCTGGCCTTCGCGGTCGGGCTGGGCACCCTTGGTGTTCTAGCCACGTGGTTTTTCGAAACGTTCGACGTCACGGTGCTCGATTTCTTTTTCATCGGCGCCATGCTCGGCGGTTTTGCGATGGCGGGCTATGTACCGATGTTGCTGTACATGAATCTCAAACACCTGCCGCCGTCTGCTCGACCAGGGGTGTTCAACATCATCATGATGGTGGTTGCTGCGATAACTTACATTTCCTTCGCTGTCTATACGGTGGCCGCGAAGCTGATCGAGTTAATGGGATAGTATCCGAGAGCCTCTCAGACATCTGGCTGCGTCTCGTATGGTAACAACTGCTGCTTCAGGCAATACTGAAAGAAACGAATGTGACCGCCAGCCAGCAGAACAGAAACAGATCAGAAACAGGTTATGTCAGAAGCTCCGCACGATTCCGCCACATCCGCCACAAGACCGGTTGAGCAGTACGACGCCATTATCATCGGTGCGGGTATCTCCGGCATGTATCAGCTCTACCGCTTGAGAGCGCTGGGGCTTTCTGTTCGAGTGTTCGAAACCGGTGAAGGCGTGGGTGGCACCTGGTACTGGAACCGCTATCCGGGTGCGCGATTCGATTCCGAGAGTTACAGCTACGGTTACTCGTTCTC
>QIDL01000527.1 GCA_003228415.1 Gammaproteobacteria bacterium
GTTGTCGCCAAGAATTCACACTCTGTTTACCGAGCAAACCGGGGAGCGTCTCGGCTACGAGCGAATCGAGGCGCCGCTGGATGCGTTCGGAGCGACGCTGAGCGAGTTTTTTTCGGCCGGCGGCAGGGGCGTGAACGTGACTCTGCCGTTCAAAGGCGATGCGGCGGATTGGGTTGATGAACTGGAGTCGCTGGCGGAATTTGCGCACTCGGTCAACACCGTAGTCCCGAACTCCCAGGGCGGGTTTGTCGGCCATAACACCGACGGGCCGGGGTTGCAGAAAGATCTTCAACGCCTCCTGGGTACTCGGGGAGATCTACGGATTCTGTTGTTGGGTGCCGGTGGTGCGGCTCGAGGCGTCGTTCGACCGCTATTGGAAGGGCTGGCGATGGAGTTGGTGATTGCCAACCGCACGGTTTCGAAAGCCGAGGCGATTGCCAGAAGACTCGGCGAAGTTTCGGCCAAGCCGGTGTCGGCGTGCAGGATCGATGAGGTGGATGGGGTATTCGACCTGGTAATCAACGCCACTTCCGCCGGGCTGGACCAGCAGACGCCCGGCATCGATCCCAGGCTGGTGAAGGGCGCTGTCTGTTACGACATGGTCTATGGTGGCGAGACGGCCTTTTGTCGATGGGCGCTGGCAAGCGGTGCGAGAGCGGTCCACGATGGGCTTGGCATGCTGGTGGAACAGGCGGCGCTGGCCTTCGAACTCTGGCGAGGCGTGCTGCCAGATTCCCGAGGGGTATTGGCGGCGCTGGCCCGCGGATAACGCGGACAAAATGCCCGGTGTGGATAGAGCGAGGTAGATCGGGACAACCATGGCGCGACGAAGATTCATTGCGGGTGCGCTGTGCCCCGAGTGTGGTGACATGGACCGATTGCTGTTGCAGGTGGTTCGCATCCTGGATCTCTCGTCGAGTTCAGACCCGGATCAGAACTCATCCGGCTGACTCCTTGATAGCCTGACGATTCCCCAGGGCTTCATTGTCAATTCAGAGCGCGTCAGTATAATTGCGCCGCCAGTTGGGGGTGCTCACGACAAAGTCTCCTGGTTCTGAAGGGAATCCGGTGGGGGTTTGGTCTGATTCTTCTTGAACCAATACCACGTGCGCATGCGCATGCGGGTTTGCTCCGCGAGTGATTGAAGCGGCAATCACAATCCGCACCTGACTGTCAGAGAATTCATAGGAATCGCTCAGGATACGCAAGGTGCCCAAGGTGAATGATAGAAGGCTTATGCCAACGGCGCGGGTATGCGTCGGGCTTGCTTTTGCCCTGCTGGCGGTAGGGGCAGGAGCGGATGAATTGAACATGACGCCCGGCGTCACGGACATCAGCCGTTCCATATACGACCTGCACATGCTTATTATCTGGATCTGTGTCGGTATCGGTGTGATGGTCTTCGGCGCCATGTTCTGGTCGCTGATCCACCACCGTAAATCGGCGGGGCATGAAGCTGCTCAATTCCACGAGAGCACCAGACTCGAAATAGCCTGGACCCTGGCGCCGACGTTGATCCTGGTGGCGATCGCTTTTCCGGCGACTCAAACACTGGTAGCGATGTACGATACCGGCGGCGAGGACATGACGGTGGAAGTGCGCGCTTACCAGTGGAAGTGGCAGTACAAATACCTCGACGATGACTACAACAGCACCTTCGGATTCTTCAGTAACCTTTCGACCCCGAAAGATCAGATCAACAATAAGTCCGCAAAGGGTGAGTTTTATCTTCAGGAAGTCGATGAGCCGTTACGGATTCCGATCAATCGTAAGATTCGATTCCTGATCACGGCGGAAGACGTCATCCACGCCTGGTGGGTCCCGGATTTCGGGATCAAACGCGATGCCATTCCTGGAATCCTCAATGATCTATGGGCCATCGTGCCGGAACCGGGTATCTATCGAGGACAGTGTGCGGAGCTTTGCGGCAAGGACCATGGCTTCATGCCGATTGTGGTCCAGGCCATGGAAGAAGACGAGTATGACGCCTGGTATACGGAGCGTCTTGCCTTTGAAGAGGCGCGCAAAGAGGCGCTCTCGAAGACCTTCAGCTTGGATGAGCTGATGGTCGAAGGCGAACGGGTTTATGCGGCGTTCTGCGCATCCTGCCATATGCCCGATGGCAAAGGTATGGCGCCGGTATTCCCGGGTCTCGATGGCAGCACCATCGCCACCGGCCCGATCGAAGACCATCTGGAGATAGTGGTCAACGGCAAGGCAGGCACGGCGATGCAGGCATTCGGCAAGCAGCTCGATGCGGCGCAACTGGCTGCCGTGGTGCACTACGAACGACACGCCTGGACGAACAATGCGGGTGATGCCACCCAGCCCAGGGATGTCATTGAATTCATGTCGGGCCAGGAGTGACAGGCAATGAGTGAAGTTATCGAAGCCTCCTCCGAGAAAAACGACATCCCCGGACATGACGAGGATGCCTCCTCCCGCGAACAGGACGCGCATCATGGCGCGCCCAGGGGTCTGGCGCGGTGGTTGTTCACCACCAACCACAAGGACATCGGCACGCTTTATCTATGGTTCGCGTTTTTGATGTTTCTGATCGGTGGCGTGCTCGCGCTTGTTATTCGCGCCGAGCTGTTTCAGCCGGGCCTGCAGTTCGTGCAGCCGGAGTTTTTCAACCAGATGACGACCAATCACGGTCTCATCATGGTGTTCGGCGCCATCATGCCTGCCTTCGTTGGTCTGGCGAACTGGTTGGTGCCGATGATGATCGGTGCGCCGGACATGGCGTTGCCGCGGATGAATAACCTGTCGTTCTGGATACTGCCATTTGCCTTTGGACTGTTGATTTCGACGTTGTTCATGGATGCTGGAGGCCCCAATTTCGGTTGGACGTTCTATGC
>QIDL01000431.1 GCA_003228415.1 Gammaproteobacteria bacterium
GACGAACATCTTTGCACTCTCCGAGGTGGACGAAATAGTGACTGCATTGGCCCTGGGCGTGTCCATCACCCTGATTGCCCTTGGTCTGGACCGGCAGCGATTCCCCTGGAATGTCAGTTTGTGGACGGGTTTCGGTTCGGGCTTGTTCTTTTTTGGCGCCTTCGACTTGCTCGAAGGCGAGCCCTACGAACTGTTGTTCGCGCTGTTTACCGCCGGTGGGATCTACCTTAGCGTCGCCTCCCGGACCCGGGCGATACTCGCAATGAGCGTGATGAGCCTGCTCTTTTATATCAGCTACTTCACCGTTGAACACTTTTCGGACTCGCTTGGCTGGCCGGTGGCGCTGATTCTGATCGGCATCGCATTCGTCGGCCTCGGTTTGCTCACCGTGCGCTTCAATCGCCGCTACTTTTAGACATCATGAGTAAGCAGGACAATCTGATTACTTCGGCCGTGGGTCGGCTGTTCAAGATTGGCAGGGTGGCCAGTCGCGTCGGCTTGTCACTGGCGACGGAGCAGGCGGTTGGA
This sequence comes from Gammaproteobacteria bacterium, assembly GCA_003228415.1. Lineage (GTDB taxonomy): Bacteria > Pseudomonadota > Gammaproteobacteria > Pseudomonadales > Azotimanducaceae > SZUA-309. The sequence goes on from QIDL01000431.1 coordinate 529, forward strand.
TTCCTTCTCTCCGACCCGATTCAGCAGGCTCGCAAGACCGAGAAGTTCGTGTTGAACGCCATGCGGGTGACCGAGGCGCTTGGTGAGTTGAAGGGTGCCGCCATGAAGGTCGGGCAGATGCTCTCTGTGCACGAAGGTCTGTTACCGCCCGAGGTCAGTGCCGTGCTCCGTGGTCTGCAGAAAGAAGCACCGCGGGTGTCGTTCGAGACCATGCGCCAGGTTCTCTACAGCGAGCTCGATGACTACGATTCGCTGTTCGAATCGCTGGAACCGCAAGCGATTGCGGCGGCCTCTATCGGCCAGGTCTACCGGGGTCGGCTGAGAGACGGTCGAGACGTTGCTGTGAAAATCCAGTATCCCGACATCGAATCCGTGGTGCGCTCCGATCTGAAAAATCTGAAAAAGCTGTTCGGTGCGCTGATCGCCATGGTGGCAGAAGTGGAGTTCGATGAGATCTGGGAGGAACTCAAGGATCGATTGCTGGAGGAACTCGACTATGTGCACGAGGCCGGGAACATCCAGAGGATGCGAGCGCTGCATGAAGGAGAGCCGGAAGTGGTGATACCCGGGGTCATCAGGGAAGCCAGCTCTACCCGGGTGCTTACCATGGACTACGTGACAGGCATTACTCCCGATGAAGCCTGCTCCGACAGGTTCGATCAAGCGCTCAGAAACGTCTGGGGTACAAACCTGTTGCGCCTCAATTTTCGCGGACTGCTGAGCCAGCGTTTCCTCCATGCCGACCCCAACTTCGCCAACTTTGCCTTTCTCGAGGATGGCCGCGTGATCGTCTACGACCATGGCTGCATGAAGGAAATCAGTGCGGCGCTGGCCACGAGCTACTCTCATATCCTGCAATCGCTCATGGATGGCGATAAGGCTTCCATGCCAGGCATTCTTTTCGATATGGGTATCTACAAACGTAAGGCAGGCAAGCCGGTGCCTCGCCAGATCCTCGATCCGATGGTGGAACTGGCGCAAGAAATTGTCGGCTCAGAGCCCTATCGATTCAGCGCGGAAACGGAGGTCTACCAGACCATGTTCGATCTGAAGGGCCAGTATTTCTCCGAGCTGACGGATGTTTCACTGCCGCCGGACATGGTATTCGTCAATCGCTCGTTGAGCGGGCTGTTCGGAAATTTGTGCAGGCTCGAGGCGGAGGGCCTCTGGCGGAACGTGCTGGAAGAGTTCGTTCGATAAATTGTACCTGACATAGGGGTGTCAGTAGCCATGCTGCATAATGGCGCTCACATCGATAGTGCGTGGAATTCGCAAGGAGGATGATTGTGTCGATAACAGGGAAGTGTTTGTGTGGCGCGGTGACGTTTTCTGCCCGGGAAGTGGGCCATCACGTGCATGCCTGCCATTGCTCGATGTGCCGGAGATGGACAGGCTCGCCGATGATGGCGGCCGAGGCGGCCGGGGTCGAGTTCACCGGTGCCGAAAATATCGGCCGCTACGACTCATCCGAGTGGGCCGAACGCGGATTCTGCAGCCGCTGCGGTACCAGCCTGTTTTACCGGTTGAAGGCAGCCGACAAGTACATCATGAGTATTGGCGCATTCGACGACCAATCGGCATTTGAACTGGTCGGAGAAATCTATATCGACGAGAAGCCCCCCGGGTACAACTTTGCCGGGGAGCATCCGCGTCAGACCGGTGCCGAGTTCATGGAATCGCTACAGGAGTAAGATCCGCCCGGGCGACCTCAGAAGGCACTCATCGTGATCTGAAATTTGCCCCCTTCGGCTGTTTCCACATCGATGGTGAAGGTGTCATCCGCCGGTCGGCTGTAGGTCAGGCCGGTGAGCCCGCCTGGCTCGGTGGCCTTGAAAGACACTGTTCGCTCACCCATCGCTACCAGACTCATCGCCTGGGCGTTGGGTGTGCGAGGTTTGAAGCCCGGATCCCACTGCTGAATTCTCAATACCAGGGAATCTCCTTCTTCCTCGATGACAATCAGCTCGATCATGCTGGTGGCGCCGTCGCCTCGCATCCTTACCAGAGAGGCGATGGAGCCATCCAGAGGTCGACTCCAGTTTTCTTCGAGCTGTCCCGGTCCGAGCGATCCGGACCAGGAGCCGGTCATCCAGGCCAGATCCGCCACCCCGGCAGCGCTCGCCTGGCTGGCTGAAGCGGTAAACAGAAAGGCCAGTATTGTCGTTGCGAGTTTCACAGTTTCTATCCTCCTCAATTGAACCACCACTTTATACGATATTGGCTGGCGAGCGTTTGTGCAGACTACCGATGATCGATTCGAGCTCAACATCTTCTCCGAAAAGCCCGATCTGATCCATCTGGTTGCAAGTGGGCCCCGGCAGAGACGAAA
>QIDL01000100.1 GCA_003228415.1 Gammaproteobacteria bacterium
GTCGTTTACATGACTCAGACGCTGCCGGCCGGTGGGCTCGATGATGCGGGCAAGCTTCGCGCACTGTTGTATCAGGCACTGGAGTAGCAATATTCTACGATTATATTAATGATATATATCAATAGTTTAACTTCATAAGTTAAGGTTGATCCTTGTACCCGGATCAACACGAGCACACAGACGAATTCGAGATTGATCTTATCTTTCGATGACTTTTCGCTTCATCGTTTCAAATTCTGCAGCGGTGATTGTGCCGTCGGCCTTCAACTGGCCGAGGCGTGCAAGTTCCTCTGCGTCGGTTCTGGCTGCAGGAGTTGGGGCTTGCCCTCTGGTCTCCTTCCTCAGCAGCTTCAGTCTCTCGTTGATCAGGCCGATTATCTTCGCTGCATTGCGCATCCGGATTTCGGCGATCGCCGTGGTGATGCCTTCGGTTCGTCTGATGCTGCACGTCCCATACCCGAACAGTTTCGCAAAGAATCCAAACTCGTAGAACGCCTCAAAAATTGTTTCGTAGGGATGAAACAGATCATTTTTCCGCCAGGGCAATATTCCGGACTTGATCCGGACCCCCTCATCCGTGACGATCCATCGAATGGTGCGAATAAAGAACAGGTTGTATATCGCCATGAGTCCGAGGTAGACATTCATCCCCCGCCACGCTAACGACAAGTAGTAATAAGCATCTTCAGGAGCTTGTGCCTCACCCATGCCGTAGGCTATTCCAAAAAATAATGCATTGACCATCCCGATAAATATCGCCTGTCCGACAATTATCGAAATGTAGGCGATAAAGCTTTTTGTTCCTGTATAGACAGCCTCTTCACTCATTGCGGTACCTGTTCCCAGTCACATCCCAGCCACGGCCACCCTGACCGAATTGGTGCCCAGGGGGGAAGTCGAATCCCCACGCGCAAGCGCACTGGAACCTAAATCCAGCTTGTCTACCAGTTCCAACACCTGGGCAGGAGCAGGCATTCTGCCTAGCGGGGTGCTGAAATCAACTACGGAGTTGCTCAAACAACCCGATCCTGGGATTTGTCGCAAAAGGTTCCACGTCAGCAGTGTTGCCGGTTTCGCCAGCGTTTCACGCGCCCGCGAACGTCAGTATTTCAACTGCAGATCGAGCATGAGTCGGTTGTAGTCTTCGGCGATTCCGTTGTTGCCGCCGCGTTGGTTGATGAACAGGGTACCGCGCAGTGAGACGTTCCTGGCTACCGTATAGCTACCGCGGATGATGTGGCCTTTGCCGTCGGTGCCTCCGCCGATGAAATCGGAGTCGGTAAAGATTGCGAATACGGCATCCGCTTCCAGGTCCTGATAGGCGTAGCTGAGTCGCCAGGGATTGTGACCGCGGTTGAATTCCATCGCGCCACCGATGACCCAGCCGGTGTCGAAGACGTCTGCCTCGAGATTGTTTACGTAGTTCGCGAAGATCGTCGCGCTTCGATCCGCGATGTTGAAGGCGAACTCTGCGGATAGTTCGAGTTCCTCATACCCGACCAGATATCGGTTCGCATCATCGACGCTGTTACCCCTGGCGTTACCGTCAAACGGCACCTCCTGACCCTTCACACCGGAATAGTCGTAGTAGCCGGCACCTATCCGCAGATTTGCTTCGGTACCAAAATTCGATGACCAGAAAGCCTGGCCACCCAATACCAGCTCGTCCCGACTTTGGGAGGACTCGTTCGCCCACAGCCCGAGCGCCGTGATGTTCAAGCCGCCGCGTTCAAAGACCGCAGAGATCCCTTCGGGTCTGAGATCACTGTCCCACAGCAGCCCGGCGCCCCCCGTTCGATGCAGCGGGTTCTTGAACTTTCCTCCGCGAACGTTCAAACCGTCGATCGAGGTCGACCAGTCGAAATAGGCGAGATCCATATTCAAGCCCTTGGTGCTGAAAGCGTCGCCGAGCGTCTGGTTGCTGGATACCGGATCGTCTCCACCGGAGGCCAGCCCGAAACCCACTTTCAGGTTGCTGGTGATGTCGGCTTCGAAGGACGGACGGGCTCGAATCCGCTGGCGCTGCCGCCTCTTGCCGTTGAACTCTGCATCGATCACCTCATGGCGATAACGGAAATCACCCTTCATGCGGATTCGATCGGCCCAAGTCGTGGAAGCAGCGGCTAGCGGTGCTGTCGCAGGGACTTCGTACCGTCTTTCAGGGATCCGCTGGCGGGATTCAAGCTGCTCGAGGCGGGCGCTGAGCGCCGCGAGTTGGGCCTGCAACTCGGCAATCACCTGATCGTCTGTGGTTGCGCGAGCACCGTTTGCGATGAGAACGAGGGTCAGACTCATGAGAAATCCGACGGTCGTTTTCAACCAGTTATTCATGGAGGGTCTCCAGGTTGGTCATGGCCGGCCGGACCAGCGGTCGGGCCGTTCGGGCGGCATTGTGTAGCAACAAGATGACACTGATGTGACACGGACCCGCGCCATGCTGTCGGTGCCGGGATGCTTCGATCTGGTGAAGTCTCCAAGGCCGCGGTAGGCTCACCGACTGTATTCGCTGATTGAGGGATCCAAGTGGCAGATTTTCCGATCCAGGGTCAGGTCGCTGCCGGTTTCGAAGCGGTACGCGACGTCTTCGAACGCAACTTCACGGAGGACGTGGAGGTGGGCGCCAGCGTCTGCATCATTCGCCAGGGCGAGACGGTCGTCGACCTGTGGGGCGGTCATACCGATCAAACCGGCACGGATCCATGGCAGCAGGATACCCTGGTCAACGTCTACTCCACCACCAAGGGCCCTGCGGCAATCGCCTTCGCCCTGCTGGTGGATGACGGCCTGCTCGACTTCGATGATCCGGTGCGCGAGTACTGGCCGGAACTCGAGGCGGCAAAGAATGGCCTGACCGTG
>QIDL01000189.1 GCA_003228415.1 Gammaproteobacteria bacterium
CCCGGCTTGGTTTCGGCAGACAGTATGTCACCGGGCTTCAAGTGCCGGTGGTATTCGAAGTGTTGCTCTGCATGCAGACCACCGCCACCACCGCCGCCGCCGGAACCTTCGCGCTTGACACCGGTCGGTTCTTTACCGGAGCCAAACCAATCCTGGCCGACCTTCGGTCTCAGAAAATAGTCCGGATCGAATTGCGCGCTTGATTGCGGAAAGGTCGGAGGAGCGATGATCGATCCTACCTCGGTACCCTTGGCATAGTCCTCATCATAGTAAATCTGATTGTCGTCCCCGACCGAGCGAGCAAACATCAGGATATGACTCGCTTCCACCGGAAATCTATCAACGGCCATTTGGCGTCCCCCTTTCTATCTGCAGGATCTCCCTGCTCAAATGAATGAATTCCCTGCCTTTAGTAGATCACTTGTTTTTGGCAGACTATTTGATTCAGAACCGAAGCAGGACAGTTTAGCGCCCTTTGAATTCCGGATCACGCTTCTCCAGAAAGGCGTTGATCCCTTCGACCTTGTCCTGCGTCTGCACCAGGGCGCCTTGTGCGTATTTTTCAAACATCAGCGCGCCAGCGAGGCTGGCTTCCATGCCGAAGTTGACCATGGCCTTCATGGTTCGCGGTACGAACGGGGCGAACCGGGCCAACTGATCGGCCATCCGTCGTGCTTCCGCCAGCAGGTCGCTCTGTTCCACCAGGCGTGTCACCAGACCGATGGCCAGGGCGCGTTCTGCATCGATGGCGTCGCCCATAAGCAGCATCTCCATTCCCCAGCCACGCCCGACGATTCGCGGTAACCGAGCCGTGGCGCCACCGCCGGGAATAATCCCGAGCTTCCCTTCCGGGGTAGCAAATCTCGAATTGGGGGTGGCGATACGCAAATCGCAGCCAAGCGCCACTTCCAGACCACCCCCCATGCAGATTCCATTGATCGCGGCTATGGTCGGTTTCGGAAGGCGTTCCAACTGATCGGCCAGACCCTGCACGATCGGTTCCAGAGCCTTTCTGAGATCACGATCTTTTACCTCATCGAGATCCGATCCCGAGGCGAAAGCTCGATCACCAGCCCCGGTGATTGTGATCACCCGAACCTCTTCATCCTCCCCGGCCGCCACCACTGCCATCTGCAGTTCATCCAGAGTAGCGAGCGATATGGCGTTGTGCTTGGCCGCACGGTTGATGGTGATCAGCGCCATCGGGCCCTGCACCTCATATAGGATGTTCTGAAATTTCATTTGAGACCCGGACTCTAATTTCGAAAACGACCTTTCAACTCATCCAGGCCGGAACCTACTTGTTTCTGAAGCACCTCTTGCTTCCCAAGCACCTCGTCCAGTTGCTGCTCCGCATTTTTCTGGAGTTCATCCAGATTTAAACTTTCCTTCGCCAATGCTTTGGTCGAGGCGCCGACAATCGGTCGCAGGATCTGAGTCAGAGCCTCACGGATAGTGACCCCCTGCGATTTTCTGCCTATGTCGGCGAGGTGGATGTCGGGCAGGTCTACCGTCTTTTCGCCCAGAAGATCCGAATCGAGCGAGGTGCGTGCATTGGTGAAATCAAACGCGTCTATGATGAGTTCTGGTCCGCCATCGGCCCCGGTATCAGCGTCCGAACTCTCGAGGTTGTTCATGATGGCCTGCAGGTTGGTATCCCGACCTTTTGCCACGATCGCCAGGTCGGCAGCGTCTATTTCGATGAGTTTTACGACTATCAGCTCTTCACCGATCTCGGATGGATCGATGACGAGCTTGATCCGGCCGAGTTTGAAAGCGTCTCCAGCGCCGAACCCGGCCGGGTTGCCGATGGTCAATCCACGCAACTCTCCCGAACCATCCATCAGTGAAATTTCCGCCGCATCGAGACTGACGTCGACACCAAGATAATCCGGCCCCAGCGTTTCCACCGCGGTTTTCAGCAAGCTTCCGGAATTGATCACCACATAAACCACAGATCCCACTACGATCAGCAGCACAATCCCAACGATCCAACCAATCAACTTCACCGTTCACCTCCCAAGAGTTGCATCTGATCAATAAATTCCTGACTTCGTGCGATCGAAGTCTCCATGTCCCTGACCAACGCTGCCACATCGGATTCTATTGCACCCAACTCGCCTTTCAACGAGGCGATCGCCTGGGCATTCAAGTTGTGTTTGAGGAACAGAACCTGATCTCGAAAGGCATCCAGCACCGGGCTCATTTTCGCTTCCGCTCGGCGCATCGAGCGAATGAGTGTCTGATATTGCTTCCGGGAACTGCGAAGTTGCGATTCACTGGCTGAGCGCAACCGGTTGTTGACGATCTGTTCAATCTCTTCTTGCCACTCTTCGAACAGAGCTTCCGACACGGATTCCACCGCATCGACTTTGTTGCTGACTGTGTCCGCCCGGGATTCTGCGTCCTCAAATGCCTCGGATAGAGATTCGTAGGTATCCTTCAGCTTTGAATCCGGCACGTTGACGACGCTCGAAAACTTCTCCAGCGCGCTTTGAAATTCCTCTTTCGCCGCCAGTTGCGCATCGGAGGCTTCTTCGACGCGATCCACAAGGATATCGCGCTTATATACACCGAGCTTCTCCCAGGCGCCGTAGTAGGCGCTCTCACATCCGACTATGCTGAGAAGCACGGCACCGGCCAACACCCTGAACCAGGTAGTCCGTCTGTCTGTGTGCATCTTGCGGTCCGCCAGCAGGAATCCGCTAGGTTAGGTCAAGGGAGATTCTCTGTATACCTCCGCCCCGACTCATGCATGGATTGTCGGCGATCTCTGCTTTGGGCATCATACCCATCTATAAAACATACTATAAAACATACTATAAAACATACTATAAAACATAGAACGAACCTG
>QIDL01000194.1 GCA_003228415.1 Gammaproteobacteria bacterium
GCAGAAAGATGGGCACAGCCTGGGATGTGGCGCACGCCGCCGCCTTTCTCGCCTCGGATCGGGCGCAATTCATCACCGGCGTCGCGCTGCCTGTGGACGGCGGTGCCAGCGTCAGCTGACCCGTGCAAACCGGGACCAGAGAACGTCAGGCCGACTTCTGCAACAGATCGACCCGATTGGGAATTGCGAAAACAAAACCGCGATCAGTTTCGTGTTGAAGGAATCGTTGTTTTGCCTCGGCCAATTGATCAGAGGTCACGGAATGTTCGGTATGCGTGATGCTCTTGATACCCTTTTCGTACTGCTCCCAGGATTGCAGCTTGATCCTGCTCTTGAAGAAGTACTCCTCATTCAGCGCTAGATTCCGCCGGGCAACGGTTCGAGTCAGGGCCTCGAAAGCCTGGCGCCTGATGCTTTCCTCGTCGTGGAACACCCGCATGATCTCGTTGAACTCGCCAGCGAATACCGGCTCGGAAAAGTAGGCGTAGCCGCCGGGTTTTAGGACACGCCTGATTTCCAGGAGCGCGTCGTCCATCTTGTCACTAGGGACATGATGCAGGGACTTGAACATCATCACCACATCAAAACTGCCGTCTTCCTCGGGAATCTCTTCGGCACCGTAGGACTTGAAGGTCACCTTTGGCAGGTCGTCGATCCTCAGATTCTTCTCATGCTGGATCGAATCGATTTCTACGGCGACGATCTCCGAAACATCGGTAGTCTCGGCGATCTGTCGCGTTTTTTCGGCCGCGCCACAGCCCAGTTCGAGCAATCGGGCGTTCTTCAGATTCAGCATGCGCTGGATTACCGCCAGCTCGCTGGTCTCGTCCTGTTTTTCAGGACCTTCGAGGTTCATCATTTCCATCACCTTGTCTGTGTCAAACTTCATACGAGAGCCTTTTCGAATAACACCAGCAGTCGAGCCCATGCGCGCTCCGCCTGCACTTCGTTGTATACCCTAGAGTCCGGCGGACACCAACCATGCAAGGCGCCCTCGTAGACTTCTATTTCTGCCGCCAGACCGGCTTTGTCGTAACTTTCACGCAGCACGTTCTTGGCCTCGGGATCGCGCTCATCATCGTTTGCTGCGATGGCAAACAGGAACTGTGCTTTCATCTGCGGAACGAGCAGGTGCGGGCTGTCCGGGCTGTCGGTGACCAGCCTGCCGCCATGGAATGAAGCACCCGCACCAATCCGATCAGGCACCGCTGCTGCTGTGCGCATGGTGATCGGGCCGCCCATGCAGTAGCCGGTGGTGCCGATCTTTCGACGGGTATCCACGGCCGCCTGTTGATCGATGAATGCGACGAATGCCCTGGCGTCGGTCACGTTGGTTTCGGCAGACAATGATCTTGCCAGCGGCATCAACGTTTCCCGGGTGGCTGGATCCTGAAAACTCGCCCCCTCGGGTACCACCGGCGCAGTGGCGCTTCGATAATATGGATTGACCACCAGCACCGCGTAGCCGGATTCCGCCAGGCGCTTACCCATCAACCGAAAGGCCGGTCGTAATCCGACGATATCCGGCCAGACGATGACCCCTGGATGTCTGCCGCTGGACGGATGAACGAAGTAGCAGTCTGCAGATCCGTCGGGGGTCTGCACCTTGACGTCGTTTTCGGTCACGTCTGCAGCGTTGGCGGTTCGCGGCAGCAGGGTGGCCAGGGTTGCGCCCGCTGCCAGGGTAGTGAATTGCCTTCTCGACATGGGTCCCGAATTTCTCAGGAATTCTTCGTTATCTGCAACGGTATTCTCATCACACATGGGTCTGGACCTTCGATTGGATTCAGATTGAATCACAGCGGCCAGACTGCCACAGCCCGGTTCAACGTGCCAGAAAAGAGACGGCTTGCGGAGCGCAGAGGGCACCGACGTTTCGAGCGCTCTTGAAACAGCAACTTGTAGCATTGTCGGATGACGTAAACTCCGAAACCTGGCACAAAGGTTTTGATCTCAATCGCCTGGAACAACGGATATGAATGCCTTGAAATCTCTACTGGCCGCAGCAGACCCGGTTGTCGCACCGTTTGTCTGTGACGGGTTGCAGGCCCGCATAGCGGCACAAGCAGGTTTCGAGGCGGTCTACATGACCGGCTTCGGTACAGCCGCTTCGCGCGGGTTACCCGATGTCGGATTGCTGTCTGCAACAGAAATGATCAACGCCGTTCAGTTTCTCGCGGACTCGGTGGATGTGCCGGTGATCTGCGACGCCGATACCGGATACGGAAATGCGCTCAACGTACAACGCACAGTACGAGCCTATGAGCGAGCCGGGGCGTCTGCAATGCACATTGAAGATCAGGTGTGGCCAAAACGATGTGGGTTCCTGCAGGGTAAGGAAGTCATCCCTCTGTCGGATATGTTGAGCAAGGTCAAGGCGGCGGTGGATGCCCGCGACGAAATTCTGATCATTGCTCGAACGGATGCGCTGCAGCCGGAAGGCTGGGACTCGGTTGTGGAAAGGGTTGTCAGCTTTCACGAAGCCGGCGCCGATCTGGTTTTCGTCGACGGCATCCGCTCCCGGAAAGATCTCGATGATTATGTGCAGAACGTGCCCGGCATACCCAAACTGTACAATGGCACGCTTGCCGTGCCGGAACATGCCAACATCGGACTGATCATCAATCCAACGACCATGCTGACCCTGTTCGCCGAGATGCAGCGGGTCTTCAAGGAAGTTCGGGAAGGGACAGCGGCACCTCTGACAGGGTCGGAATTCGTTGACATGACAAGCCTGCTCGGTGTTCCTGAAGCGCTTGCCGTTGCCGATCGGTTCGCAATGGAGTGATGAGGTCCGGTGACATTCATGAACACACAGGACCAGACGCTGCTGGATAAAATCTGGGATCCTCA
>QIDL01000283.1 GCA_003228415.1 Gammaproteobacteria bacterium
GTCAATTCATCGGGCCGGATGTCCTTCAGTTTCTGAACCAAGGGCGAGGGAAGGGAAGCGAACAAACCCATTTGCTGGGGACTGGTGGTGGACGGAGTGTCCTCGGAGCGTCCAATTTTAGGCGCTCCCACTTCATCGTATTCACTATTTTCCAAGTTGAACAATACTTCATGAGCCCGCTTCAAGACCTTCTCCGGTAAACCCGCCAACCGGGCGACTTGAATTCCATAGCTCTTGTCGGCACCGCCGGGAGCAATTTTTCTCAGAAAGATAATCTCGTCGTTCCATTCCTTGACCTGTATGTTGAAATTCTTAACTCCCGGAAGGGTCTCCTCCAATTCGGTCAGTTCATGGTAATGGGTGGCGAACAGGGTTTTGGCGCCGATGCGTTTCGGACCGTGCAGGTATTCGACCATCGACCACGCAATGCTGATGCCGTCGAAGGTGCTCGTGCCTCGTCCGATTTCATCCAGAATGATCAGGCTCTTGCGCGTCGCGTTGTTGAGGATGTTGGCGGCTTCGTTCATCTCCACCATGAAGGTGGACTGTCCTTTCAGCAAGTGATCCTGGGCACCGACCCGGGAGAAGATGCGATCCACCAGTCCCAGCTCCGCTTCCTCCGCCGGAACGTAACTGCCGATCTGCGCCATGAGTGTAATCAGCGCCACCTGCCTCAGGTAGGTGGATTTGCCGGCCATGTTGGGGCCGGTGATGATCATGATCTGGTTGCCGTCGCAGTCGAGAGTGGTATCGTTGGGAATAAATGGATTGGAGGGATCGATGAGTTCAACCAGCGGGTGACGTCCGTTGACGAAACGGAGATCCGTGTCTTCCCTCAGCACGGGGCGGGTGTACTGGTGCCGATGCGCGACTTCCGCCAGCGACGCCATCGCGTCCAGTTCGCTCAGCAGGAGGGCCATCGATTGAATGCGCTTGCCTTCCGCCGCCACCGCCTGCCGGACCTGCTGAAACAATTCCTGCTCCAACGCCTGTATTTTTTCTTCCGCGCCGGTGATTTCCGTTTCGTGCTCTTTCAATTCCGGCGAGATGAACCGCTCGCAGTTGACCAGTGATTGTTTGCGGATGTAATCCTCCGGCACCCGGTCGAGATTTTTCTTCGTCACCTCGATGTAATAGCCGTAAATTTTGTTGAAGCCGACTTTCAACTGAGTGATGCCGGTGCGTTCGCGTTCACGCGCTTCCAAAGCGGCGATCGACTGGTTGCCGTCGCGGCTGATCGATTTCAGCCGATCCAGTTCTTCATGGCAACCGGGTTTGATCAGGTGGCTGTCTTTAAAGTTATAAGGCGGATCGTCGACAATCGTTTGGTCAATCTTTTGATGTACCGATTCCAGATTGTCCCACGACTCGATGTATCGTTGCAGATCCTTCGAATCACAGTGTTGCAGAGTTTGTTTGATCTCCGGCAGAACGGCGAGCGAGCTTTTGAGTGCCGCCAAGTCCCTGGGACTGCACGCGGACAGTGAGATGCGGCCCAGCAGGCGTTCCAGGTCATAGATGTTCCCAAGCTGGGAACGCAGATCGTTGCGGTCCATGAGGTTGTCGTGAAACACCGTCACCCCGTTCAAGCGGTCCTCAATCGCGGTGCGATCGACCAGTGGTTTCAGGATCCACTCTTTCAGGCGCCGGGCGCCCATCGGTGTGCAGGTTTCGTCCAGGAGACCGAGCAGGGAATGCTTGCGTTCGCCGTCGCTCGATTTCACCAACTCCAGACTGTTGACCGTCGCCTGGTCGAGCCACATGTAACTGTCGATGCTGAAGGTGGACAGGGTAGTCACATGTTGCACTGCGGACTTCTGGGTATCGTGCAGGTAGCGGATCAGGGCACCCGCCGCGCTGATGGCATTTTTAAGATGCTCGCAGCCGAACCCCTCCAGTGAATGGGTTTTGAAGTGGTCTGTCAGGTGCCGGTAGGCTTCGCCGTGGCTGTAGGTCCAGTCCTCGCAGGGATTCAGATAGTAGGTTCCGTTGGCAAGTCCGGTGATGCCTGAACCTTCGTCATTGAGGATGGATTCGGGAGCGATGACTTCCCGCGGGTCGAGTTTGTTCAATTCGTCTGACAGCAAACTGTGCGATCCGGTGTCCTGAATTTCCGTCACCTTGAACTCACCGGTGGACAGATCCACCGCCGCCAGTCCGGTGCCGTCGTGTCCGATAGAGATCGAGGCCAGGTAATGATGGCTTTTCGGATCAAGCAGATGATCCTCCAGCACCGTTCCCGGTGTGATGACGCGCACCACTTCGCGCTTCACCAGTCCCTTGGCCAGCTTCGGATCTTCCACCTGTTCGCAGATAGCGATTTTTTTACCCTGCTTGACCAGCTTCGAAATGTACAGGTTGGAGGAATGGTGCGGAATGCCGCACATCGGGACCGGGTTGGCCTGATTTTTATTGCGCGAAGTGAGGGCGATCTCAAGAATTTTGGAGGCCGTTTTCGCGTCTTCGTTGAACATTTCGTAGAAGTCGCCCATCCGGAAGAACAGGATGGCGTCCGGATGGTCCCGTTTGATGCTCTGGTACTGCTGCATCATCGGAGTTTCGTCGGGCACAGGTTTTTTATTCTTGACGGTTTCAGTCATGTCAGAGCGTCAGGTTTTGAAATAGTGGTTGCAGGCGGTTGTAGGTGCCTTCGATGTGTTCCGGGTGGACCTTGGTTTCGGCCAGCACCGGCATGAAATTGGTGTCACCCGTCCAGCGCGGCACGATGTGGGCATGGAGATGCATGTCGAATCCCGCGCCGCCGCTTTTGCCGATATTGTACCCCACGTTGAAGCCGTCCGGGGCATAGGCCTGGCGCAGGATGTCCATGGACTTCTGGAGCAACTTGCCGCT
>QIDL01000405.1 GCA_003228415.1 Gammaproteobacteria bacterium
GCCTTGCGGTCATCTTCCGCCTTGCGGCCGACTTCCGCCCTGCGGTCGACTTCCGCCTTGCGGTCGACTTCCGCCTTGCGGTCTACTTCCGCCTGGCGGCCGTCTTCCGCCTGGCGGCCGTCCTCAGATCTCTTTGGCGCACGCTGGCGATTATCCTGACGGCTTTCCCCTGCCTGACGACGGCTGTCTCCATCGCGATTTGAACGGTTTCGGTCTTCGCCACGGCCTTGCCTGTTGCGTTGTCTGGGTTGACGAGACCTGGTGGGAGCCACCGGCTGCTCTGATACGGGTGACTCCTCGCTGAATAGAGACTTGACGATTCGGCTGACCAATCCTGGTTTTTTCGGTGTTTCTACGGGGTTGGGGCTGGCCGCTGCCGGTTGTCTGGTGGTCTCCTTCGCACTTGCTGGTGGAGCGGGACGCGGCGTTGTCTGTTGAATGGGTTGCACAGCAGCGGTGTCGCCACTGGTCTGAGGCTTGGGTGGGGCAACAATTTCCTGCGGCGTCTGTAAAGCCTCGGTGAGTTCGTAGCTGGGCACATCGCCTTCTTCGCTGAGGTGATCGTCACGCAGTCGCTGGATTTCGTAGTGTGGTGTCTCCATGTTCACATTGGGGACGATGACGACGTGAGTCTTGGTTCGGCGCTCGATTTCCGCCACATCCTGTCGTTTTTCGTTGAGCAGGAAGGAAGCGATATTCAGAGGCACCATCGCTCTGACCACCGAACTCCGTTCCTTCAGACATTCCTCTTCCATGACTCGGAGTATGGTCAAGGCAAGTGACCGGGTATCGCGAATCCGACCCTGACCGTTACAACGAGGACAGACTCCCGTCGTCAGCTCTTCCAGCGAAGGGCGCAGCCGTTGTCTGGACATCTCCATCAGGCCGAATCTGGAAATTCGTCCTACCTGGACCCTCGCTCGGTCCGCATCGAGTGCATCGCGAATCTTGTTTTCCACCACACGCTGATTCTTGATGGCGGTCATATCGATGAAATCGATGACGATCAAACCACCCATGTCTCTGAGACGCAGCTGCCTGGCGATTTCTTCCGCGGCTTCGAGATTGGTGTTGAGGGCTGTCTCTTCGATATCGGCGCCTTTGGTCGCCCGGGCCGAGTTGATGTCGATTGAAATCAGCGCTTCCGTCGGATCGATCACAATGCTGCCACCGGAGGGCAGCTTCACCGTGTGGTCGAAGGCGGTCTCAATCTGGGACTCGATCTGATAACGGCTGAACAGCGGGATCGGATCGTCGTAGTACTTCACTCTTTCCTGGTAGTTCGGCATGACCTGATCGATGAAGGTTTTTGCCTCTTCGTATGCTGCCGCGTCGTCGATGAGCACTTCGCCAATGTCTTTGCGGAGGTTGTCGCGTATCGCTCTCAAAATCACGCTGTTCTCCTGATACAGGAGTTTGGGTGCTTTGTGCTCTCCGTCTGCAGCGCCGATGGCTTCCCATAGTTGCAGCAGATAGTTGAGGTCCCATTGCAGCTCTTCTCCGCTTCGGCCAATTCCCGCAGTGCGGATGATCACGCCCATTCCCTGGGGTATTTCCAGCTGGCTCATGGCCTCTCTGAGTTGATCTCGATCTTCACCTTCGATACGTCGTGAAATGCCTCCCGCTCGTGGATTGTTGGGCATGAGCACCAGGTATCGACCGGCGAGGCTGATGAAGGTGGTGAGTGCTGCACCCTTGGTGCCGCGCTCTTCCTTGTCGACCTGAACGACCAGTTCCAGCCCTTCGCGGACCAGTTCGGCGATGGCAAGCCTGCCGTCACCGGGTTTTTTCTGGAAGTACTGTCTGGAGATTTCCTTCAGTGGTAGAAATCCATGGCGATCCGCACCGAAGTCGACAAATGCCGCCTCCAGACTGGGTTCGACACGGGTGATTCTGGCCTTGTAGATGCTGGCCTTTTTCTGTTCTCGACCGACATTTTCGAGGTCCAGGTCGAACAGTTTCTGGCCATCGACCAGGGCGACCCGCACCTCTTCCGGCTGGCTCGCATTGATTAGCATTCTCTTCATTGATTGGGTTTCCTTATCTGCTCTAAGCAGAACGCAAGTCAACCGACAGAGGCTTCGGCAGGACCTTGACCGATAAATCGGACCAGGCCGGCGGACCGGACCAGCAGGAAACGAAGACGAGGTGAGCAGAACAGTTCAACCAGCCTCTCCCTGTTGGGGAAGCTGCGAGTCTGAGGAGCAGGATGTGACCCATCCTCTCCGAGTTCGGCAGAATCGTTGTCAACGACCGCCGTGCAAAATGTTCTGTTACTCAATACGTCTGCGTAAGATCCGCTGGTACCGGATTCGGGCGGGATGATCTCTAGCCCGAAGTTAACTGTCACCGGCGATATCCCGATTGATAGAATGATTCGATGACCAACCGATGGCTTGATGGGCGCAACCGGCTTTCTTTCTATCTACCGACTACCCATGGAACTCAAAAACATCGAAGTGAGTTCCGCTGGGTATCTCAGGGTCTCAACACCAGTCCTACTGGTGACTCGCAATACGTTGTTCATCTCCCGGGGAGTTCTATCTCCGGGCATTTGCGTCGCATTTAACCGCGACCTTTGTCTGGTGCTTTCAGGGGGCCTGGAGGCATGGGACAATCCCATCGACTCGAAGCTCAGCTCAACCAAGACCTTCGAAGTTTAGCAGTACCGCTTAAGTCCTTCAAACGTTTAAAAAAAGCCCTACCCAAGCAAATGAAAGCAAAACCGGAAATCACCACAGAGTCCAAAGCTGAATCGGCTGAAAGCAAAAGAAGTGATCGGCCGCCGGCTCCGTTGAATAGCGCCAGGATGGTTCAAATTGACGATGAGATCGGTCAGAGAATTGA
>QIDL01000571.1 GCA_003228415.1 Gammaproteobacteria bacterium
GAAGGCAACACCCTCTATGTGCTGGTGGGCGGTGGTCCGGCTGAGGGTGTGCCGAGCGGCCAGGAATTTGCAAGTGCCGACGATTTATCCTCCCGATCCGTGGCCCTGTCCGAATCATCGATCACAGGAGTGGACTTTCGACGCAGTGAGGATGGTGATGGCCGCATAGTCATTGGCCTGTCGAATCCAAAAGCGCCGGTGAACGTCTCCAGCGAGGCGGGCAAGGTGAAGGTGGAAATCCGCAGCACCGTGCTGCCCAAAGAGCTGCAGCGTCGTCTGGATGTCACCGATTTCGCGACCCCGGTACAGATCATCGATGCCTTGCAGGAAGGTAACAGCACGACTTTTACCATTACGGCGGCCGGTAACTACGACTATCTCGCCTATCAGGCCGATAACACATTGACCATCAACGTGAGTCTGTTATCCGACAAAGAGGTTGAGCAACGCACCGATATTTTCAAGTACTCGGGAGAAAAGCTCTCACTCAACTTCCAGGACATCGAAGTTCGCTCGGTGCTGCAGCTCATTGCTGACTTTACCGACCTGAACCTGGTGGCCAGCGACACGGTCAGCGGTCGTATTACGCTGCGGCTGAAGAATGTGCCCTGGGATCAGGCATTGGAGTTGATCCTGAAGACCAAGGGCCTGGATCAGCGTCAAGTGGGTAATGTGCTGCTGGTGGCTCCTGCTGCCGAGATCGCGGCGCGAGAGAAGCTCGAGCTGGAAAACCAGAAGCAGATTTCCGAGTTGGCACCGCTTCGAACCGAATTCATACAGATTCGCTATGCCAGCGCCACGCAGCTCTTTGATCTGTTTAACAACGCGGGAGGCGCCGAGCAGTCGGTGCTTTCAGAGCGCGGCAGCGTCATCGTCGATGAACGTACCAACGCGATCATTTTGACCGACACCGCCAGCCGGCTCGAGGAATTCCGTAAGGTCATATCGCAACTCGACGTCCCGGTACGCCAGGTCTTGATTGAAGCCCGTATCGTTACAGCCAGCGACAACTTCTCCGAAGAGTTAGGTATTCGCTGGGGTGGCGCCAAGCTCAATCAACAGTCGAGCACTCGCTACCTCAAATACGGCGGCTCGCTGACAACTCTGAACGAGCTGCAGGATATCGTCGTCAGCGGTCAGCCTGGCGAGGTCAGCTCACCGGAAAATCTGATTGTCGATCTGGGGGTATCTGCAGACAGCGCCACCAGTTTCGGTGTCGGCATTACCGGTGCGGGCTACCTGCTCGACCTTGAGTTGTCGGCGCTGGCCGCCGATGGCCACGCCGAAATTGTTGCACGGCCCAAGGTCATAACTGCGGATAAATCCCCGGCGACCATCGAATCGGGTGTGGAAATTCCCTACCAGGAGGCGACCAGCAGTGGCGCTACATCGACATCGTTCAAGGACGCTACGCTGGCACTCGAGGTGACTCCTCAGATCACTCCGGATGATCGCATCATCATGGAGTTGAACGTCAAGCAGGATACTATCGGTCAGGTGTTCAATGGCGTGCCGTCCATCAACACCAACCAGATAGAGACTCAGGTTCTGGTCAGTAACGGTCAGACCATCGTGCTCGGGGGTATCTTCCAGACGGACCGCAACGTGGCGACGACCAAAACACCGTTCATTGGCGATCTGCCTTATGTCGGCCGATTGTTCCGTCGTACCACAGAGAGGGACGATAAGACCGAACTGCTGATCTTCATTACTCCGAGGATCATTCAGGAGAGTCTCACCGCTCTGTAACCTCCTCCATTGCTCTCTGTCAGCGAGCCTTCGCTAACGGAGAATTAGCGACTACACTAAGCGGCGCCACTGGCGCCGCTTTTATAATGGGCAAGCAAAATGTATTTCTCGTCGGTCTCATGGCGGTAGGTAAGAGTACCGTCGGGCGTTTGCTTGCCCAGCAACTCGGCTTTTCATTTCTCGACACGGATCATGTCATCGAGGAACGAGCCGGTGCCGATGTGGCCTGGATCTTCGATGTGGAAGGTGAGCAGGGATTTCGCGACCGTGAGACTCAAGTGATTGATGAGTTGTCGCAGCTTGAAGGTGTGGTTGTTGCGACCGGTGGCGGCGCGGTGCTCAGAGAATGCAATCGGCAGATGCTGGCGGCACGTGGCTGCGTTGTGTACCTGGACAGTCCGTTGGAAAGATTGTTGGAAAGAACACAGAAGGACAAGAAGCGACCACTTCTGAAGTCTGGTGACCCAACTGAAACGTTGGCGCGTCTGAGAGTCGAACGTGAACCTCTCTACAATGAGATTTCGGATTACCGGTTTCTGACCGATCGACAAGGACCAAAATTGTTGGCTCGTTCGATCGCCAGACGGCTGGAGCAGGATGGGGTCGTATGAGCGTCGAGCGTCGCTTGTTGGTCGAGCTCGGTGAGCGAAGCTATCCAGTTCACATAGGCACAGATCTGTTGAGGGATAGCCGACTGATCGCACAATATCTTCGGGGTAGCCAGGTTGCTGTGGTTACCAACGAGGTGGTCGCGAAGCTGGTGCTTGATCCGCTGCTCGAGTGTCTCGGCGCGGTGAATGCGGAGGTGGATGTATTCACCCTGACCGATGGAGAGGGTGAGAAAAATCTCGCGAACTATGCGCGTATCATGGATTTTCTGATCGAACGTCGGCACAACCGGACAACAACGTTGATCGCTCTGGGAGGTGGGGTGGTCGGTGACATCACTGGCTTTGCTGCGGCAACGTATCAGCGTGGAGTGGGGTTCATCCAGGTTCCGACCACGCTGCTGGCCCAGGTGGATTCATCGGTGGGCGGTAAAACGGCGGTGAACCATCCGTCTGGAAAAAACCTCATTGGTGCGTTCCATCAGCC